>CACYDO010000342.1 GCA_902773165.1 uncultured Ruminococcus sp.
AAAACGCCGCGGTCGTTCAAAGTATCTTCTTTCTGTCTCGGTAACTGTCAGCGCAAAAGACGAAAACGGTAATGAAACAGGGATTCCCGCCAAGATCGTTTGCGCCAGAAATCGTTCAAACAGAAAGGATTGGCTCGCAATTATATGCACAAATACCGAATTGTCCGAAGAGGAGATTATACGAATTTACGGGAAGCGCTGGGATATTTTAACTATAAAATAATTATTAAAAGAATGAGACGGAGGCATTTATTATGACGATTAACCAAAAACAGGAAGACAGCAGACTTACTATTTCTATTGACGGAAGACTCGATACAACGACTTCGCCGGAGCTTTCAAAGGTTTTGGATGCATCAATTGAAGGAGTAACTGAGCTGATATTTGATCTTACTCGTCTGGAATATATTTCTTCTTCGGGACTGCGCGTACTGCTTTCTGCTCAGAAGGCTATGAACAGCAGAGGTACGATGGTTGTTAAGAACGTATCTGAAATGGTTATGGAGGTTTTTGACATTACCGGATTTACAGATATTCTTACGTTCGAGTGAAGTAATTGATTTGCAATTGCGATAGTTCGCTATTTCAGAAAAAAGATTCCCGAACTTGTCTGCATTTAACTTCAAATAGCCTTATTAGGCAGGAGTGTATGACAAAAACAGTGCGTCCAGAATATAAGATGCACTTTTAGGTAATGAGATCAATAAGGAGAGACATAATGAAAACGAATATGATTGATATAGATAATAATGGTATCGGAGCAGATTTTGCACTAACAGAAGTGGAACGTTTTGCCGGTGATGCAGAACTTTCACCAAAAGGCAGAATACATATCCGGCTGTTGACAGAGGAATTACTTGGTATGGTGAGAACCATTGGAGGTGAATTTGAATCAAAATTCTGGGTCGAAGGAAATTCTTCATGCACTGAAATTCATTTGTCAGCAAAAATGAAGATGAGTCTGCAAAAAAGAGAAGAACTTCTCAAAGTTTCAACGAGCGGCAAAAACGCTGCCTACAGCGGTGTTATGGACAGAATCAAGGAGGAAATGGAAATTTACTTGCTCAGCCTTGAAGAAGGTGCAGAGGATTCTGTCGGTGTCGATTACGGTGTTGACGATTTGATCGGATTTGATTCAAAGTATGAGTACAAGACGCCGCAGGATTGGAAGCTATCTGAATATAAAGGCAGCGTAGAGAGACAAAGAGACAGCGAACGAATTGCTGAATGGGATCAGCTTGAAAAATCCATTGTAGCAAATCTGGCAGATGAAGTTTCTGTAGGTATACGAGGCGATAGGGTAGAGGTCGTTATAACAAAGAAATTCTGATGTATTCGCAAGTGCAAGACTGTACAGGAGTAATAGGATAATGAGATCCATTAGTGCGTTTATTCCAAGCTGCAGGCATTAGCTATGGGGCAAAAAAAGAAAAATTATGATTATGTAGTATCAATAGCCATCCTGCTGTGCGTGTATCAGAGAAAAAAAGTGTAAAATTAATACTTGACCTTGAAAAACGGTTTATAATACTTGATTTTCAAGGTCGTATTTTTATAAGTGTAACATTACTTGAAAAGGACGATTTATCAAGAAATTTATACTTATTCCTATTTAAATCTTTAAAGGATTTTCGAAGATAATTATCTGGAGACAAAGAATAGCCATCAGGGTGCGTGTCCCCAGTGGAGATCTTTGCGAAACAGAAGCACCGACGGAACTGGCTGGCGAGACTACACTGCCGTATTTCAAGGGCGATGACGCAGTCCCCGGGATATTAGAACGAAAATATTTATGCGTGTGACATTGCCAAACTTTATTTCAGTCAATAAAAAACGGTATGCCTGGAGATCATCGTTCGGAATACTATGAATTCTTAATAATATAGGAGATCAATATGAAAAAGAACTATAAGACAATCATTTGCAGTTTACTCGCCTCAGTAATGGTTACGGCTGTTATCGTTCCCATGTCTGGCTGCGAATCAACCGACACAGGCTCGCTGACTGCTTCCGAAGAGAGTGCAGTTATATCCGACGCAGCTTCTCAGAGTAGTGAATCTGAGACTAAGACCGATAGTAAGGCAGCGGAAATTAAGCAGGGCAGTCTTCAGGCGATTTACGACGAGCTTGTAAAGGATGGTTCGGGCTACAAGCAGTTCACAGGCTACTATACCACAGCGACCTTCACAGAAAAGATCGACGGCAGCAAGATCGTTATCACTGCCAAGGGTGACGGCGAGTACGACCCCAACGGCTTGTGGGAATACGTTCAGGACGGAGACTATATCACATATCATAACAGCAATCCTACTGACTATATGGGTGCTATTCTCTTTATGTATGTGTCAAGTGCAGTAGCCGAATCACTCGGTATGGACTCAGATCTGATGACAGGTTACCTTAACGGTCTCAATCTGCTGAACATGGAAAGCGAATATTTCAGTCAAACCATAAATGACGATGGAACAAGCGATCTCAAGCTTTATATGGCTTCTACTTTTGAGATGAAAGAGCTTGACCAAATGTATGTGACCGAGGAGCTTCTCAGTGATAATCAGCCGCTTTCCGATGAATCCACAAGTACGGCTAACAACGTTGGCAAAATCGCAGTTCTTGCAAACGGTACGAAAAGCAGCTTCAAGATTATAATTCGGGAATACGGTGAGTTTGACGATCTTGCAGTTAAGTCTGTTTTGAACATAGTGAATGTATACCAGCCTGACGGGTATGAGAAGTTTGCTGATAACTTTAAGACACTTGAAAACGCCGAGACAGACGAATACACTGTTAAGACTGATTTTGACACAGCTGACCTTTCAGAGTATTTTGATGGAGAAGACGAAGGGGATTCATACGCTATTATCACATTTGGCAAGGAAGAAACAGGAGAATAAATTCCGGCGTCAGCAAATAAAACTTCCGATCGGTTGGAAGCTTTATTTGTTGTTCCTGTATTTGCGCTTGTATGCGTAAGTACATTTTACGCTCTGGGGGCATAGGCAGGAAAATAAAACAACGGCATAAGGAAATCCAACAGCACAGGTGTCGCAAGCATGGTTGTGTATGGCTCAGTATTTGACTTTTGTTTTATTTCATAATCATTTATAATTTAATGTTCTTCGTATTCTCAACCACATTGCCGAGATACATTATTTCCTGATGAAAATCATAATAGCCCATCGCTACCAAGTGACGCACATTATTATCATCAATGTAGATTATCTTTTCCTCACCAATGTCACCCTGTCCTGTCCACGATACGACCTTCCAGCGATCGGTGCTAAGCTCGGTCCAGTCACACTCTCGGTAATAGGAGAAAGCTTCAAGTGTTTTATCCGTCGGTGATGGACGATGTTTTTTATAAAGCTCGGAATACAGCGTGATGTCGGTAACAAGTACTCTTATCCATGCGCTGAACTCATCTTTTGCAATAATATTCTCGATCCTGCACCCAACGATAGCAGAATTGTTAATGTCATCGGGAGAATCACAAAAACCATTTATATATGCCAATGCAGGGACGAAGTTTATATTCACATTGTTCCCGATCATCTCATCAAATGGCGTTGTGACTTTAATCGAATACATTTCTCCTGTTTTCGGCAGCGTTTCCTTTCGAAGAAAAATGTTTTGATCGAGCGGCGGTACGTTCTCGTCAAAATCAGACCACTCCGCACACCAGTACGCCCAATCAACAAAGCCTTTATGGACGCTGCGATCCGGTTCTACGTATTTATCGCAAGCTTTACATTTAAAATGTATTCGTTTGTTATCAGTCATTCCATTCAACCTCCATGTCCGTTAGTCTGCTCCTTACGGTTTCAATATCGGGATACCATTCATCATATCTCTCGGCATTTTTATCATCAATATTTTTTAAGAAATAAATATAATAACCGCCCGAATCTTTATCAAATGATACTTGGACATAGAAGCCTTTCATATAGCTGCCTATAATATATCCTTCATGAATAACTTTCTGATTTTCTTGTTCTGTACTCATTGTTGTCCAACTGCTAAATACTCCTCTTTCATTTTATCACCCATTGCAAACCTGACACCCAAAAAACGACAAAAGAACGCCATGTTTTCTGCATTTGGGAAATCCACAATTAACAGGATCGTCATTATCCTTATCGCTCAGCCAGTCATGTAACGCCGCTTTGTTAATGATCTGCGGTGTGACTGCCGTTACTAATGATTTAAACTGCTCCAGATAACTGTCAATTATTTTGCTGTCGGGAGAGTAATCGAGAAGTTCCCAGTTTTTTCGCTCCAGTGCGGCATTAA
Source organism: uncultured Ruminococcus sp. (assembly GCA_902773165.1). Lineage (GTDB taxonomy): Bacteria > Bacillota > Clostridia > Oscillospirales > Acutalibacteraceae > RUG592. The sequence goes on from CACYDO010000342.1 coordinate 4,291, forward strand.
TAACCGTAATCAAAAACGCTTTGTCCTCGCCAAAGGTGTCAGGATCCCAGGGCATATCTATAATATCAAAGCCGGAATTACCTCTGGTGACAATCTGATCCTTCTCTGCAAGCCAGACAAGCAGTCGTTTTTGGCTGATCGTTTTTGCAAGTGGACTGCCGCTTATCAAAAGTACATTCAAAAAAGCGTCCGTTCCTCCGTTAGACATGCTGAACGCTTCTTCTGGATTGTTACCATCAAGCCGGATACTATTGCCCACAATATTCCCTCCTCATATCAATCATTGTGTTACCAAATATACGCTCCATATTTTCTTCAAAACCAATACTCATTCATCTTTTTCAAAAATTCCTTTGTTATCGGATAGCCGCTGCTTTCGCCGATAACAGAATCTACGCAGCAATAAGGACAAAGAGCCGTATCTTCCCGATTAAGCCACATTTTTATTTCCTTCGGAGAGAATATCTCCAAACAATAAAAGCAGCCGCAAATTGTATCCTTTTGAAGATTCTCTTTGTTTTGTGTGCAATACTCATGTGCTTCGATGTAGTCCTCCATATCTGCCACCTCAAATAGTCTTATAAATGTCATCTTCAATAGTCGGTATACACGGTGAAAAAATATCGTCTGTCTTATAAATACATTCGCCTTTTTTGAAAATGTATATCTGAAATTCATTGTAATGCTCTTTATCCTCGTCATCACGTAGGTAAATAATCCCATAGCTTCCGGTTGCTGTTTTTGCAATGCTTTTATATGTTTCAATGATATTATCGGTCTCATTTGTGCGGTGATTTGCACAAAGCAGAGTTGTCAGAAACGGCGTACCATTCATATACTGCAATGATAACTGCGTGCCGCTGTTTTCGATTATTCGGTTTACCTGCCGCATGATATCTTCAAGCGTTTCATCTGTATAATTATCTTCGTCTTTATATGTTTCGCTGACTGTCAGCCAGCCGTGTAATTCAAGCATTTCATCACTCCCCATCATAAAGATAAAACGCCGGGTACATCTTACGCTGCGGATACTCTGATCTTATGCTTTTTATATAATCCAGCACTTCGTTCAAATTCTTATCTTGAAAACCAACTTCATATATCTGTGTTTCT
>CACYDO010000343.1 GCA_902773165.1 uncultured Ruminococcus sp.
AACCGCAGAGGCGGACGCAGAGGCCGCAGAAAGGTATGCGCATTCTGCGAGAGCAATGTCGCTGTGATCGACTATAAGGATATCGGCAAGCTTCGCCGCTACGTTTCCGAGAGAGCGAAGATCCTGCCCAGACGTGTTACAGGTACATGCGCACGTCATCAGAGAGCGCTTACAGTAGCGATCAAGAGAGCAAGACACCTTGCACTCATGCCCTACACAAGCGACTGATAATAAATCAGTAATACAGAGCCGCAAATCACCCTTGCGGCTCTTTTTGATATTTACAAATATTTAAAATATATCTAAATAGAAAAGATCTGATAATAATGGAATTTGAATTGACAGCAAGCAATTTTCAGGCTGAAGTGCTGGACAACCCCGAACCTGTGCTTGTAGATTTCTTTGCGCCCTGGTGCGGACCGTGCATGATGCTTATGCCGATAATTGAAGATATCGCTGATTCCGACATCGGCATAAACGTTGGCAGAGTTAATATTGACGACGACCCTGAGCTTACTGAAAAATACGGCGTGATGTCTGTACCGACGCTTATCGTCTTTAAAAACGGAAAGCCTGCCGCAAAGCTTACGGGCTATCACAGTGAGGACGAAATAATCAATTTTGTAAGAAGCGTATAACGCGTCTTTTCAGGAGGGGACGTAAGAAATGAAAACAGGATTAGTTCTTGAGGGCGGCGGTATGCGCGCAACATATACGATCGGCGTACTCGATGTAATGATGGAAAACGATATCGTTTACGACGGAATAATCGGTGTTTCGGCAGGCGCTATACATGGAGTAAGCTACAAATCCGACCAGCCCGGAAGAAATATCCGGTATTATAAAAAATACGCTCACGATAAACGCTTTATGAGCGTACGCAATATGATTATGACAGGCGACATGGTAGGTAAAAAATTCTGCTACGAGGAAATTCCGTGGAAGCTTGATATAATCGACAACGAAACATTTAAGGATAATCCCACAGAATTTTACGCCGTATGCGCAAATGTTGAAACAGGTGCAACGGAGTATCTAAAAATAACAGATCTGCGCGATCCGCTTCAAATGGAATATCTTCGCGCTTCCGCCACTCTCCCCTTTGTATCAAAAATCGTTGAAGCAGGAGGAATGAAGCTGCTTGACGGCGGCATGACCGACAGTATTCCTTTAAAAAAGTTTCAGGAGATGGGCTACGAACGCAATGTTGTTGTCGCAACACGCACCGACAGCTACGTTAAGGAAGCTGAAAACATCGCTCTGGCTTCTGTGCTCTACCGCAAATACCCAAATTTTTTGCAGGCAATGAAGGATCGCCCGAAAATGTACAACGGACAGAAGGAGTATATTCTCCGGCAGGAAAAAGAGAAAAAGATATTTTTTATCCGTCCGCGCGAAGAATTAGGAATATCACGAACAGACGCCGACCCCGATCATCTGGAGGAGATCTATCAGATAGGCAGAAAGGATATGGAACGCCAGCTGCCATTGCTTAAAAGCTTTTTGGGGCTTATATGAGTTTATGTATATTTGTTGAAATAATAATATCAGAAATAGCTATAATCCGGGAGTGCCTCCCCTATTCTCTGCAAAATACATAAATATTACCGTAATTTCGCCAAAAGGAGAGATTACGGTATTTTTCACTTTGTATTTTTATATTTAATCTGATAAATATTTGTCTAATTTTTTGACAAAATAGATATAATTTTTCTCGTAAAATCGTCAATCCGACAAAAAATAAAATTCTTTCGAAAAATTATTGCAAAATTGTAATGTAAAATGTATAATATTATTCGCTGTGAAAATTGTGAAATTAATTGTCATGATTCTCACTAATTTGTCAGAATGAGGAGAGAAAACAGAATGAAAATAGCAGTTTGTGACAGCAGCTGCGAAGACATGGAGCGAATCATATTTACGCTCAGAGTATATTTTTCAAACAAGTCCGAGACGGCAGCAATTAACGGATATTTCTGCATTGATAAGCTTTTAAGCGACGCGCATCATACCGAATTTGACGTTATTTTTCTGGAAGCAAGCAATAGTGAACGTGAGATACTTGCAGCTGCCGAAAGGATCTGGCAAGCAGGCTTCTGCAAAAAGCTTGTGCTTATGGGAAACAGTTCGGAGAAAGCTATATTCGGATACGCCGCAAGGGCTTCGGGATTCTTGTTAAAGCCGATAGAAGCAGCCGGACTTTTCAGGCTGATGGACAGACTTACCTCCGACCGCAGCCACACTGTTTCTGTAAGGAGCAATGGTGTAGTATACAAGATACTTTGTGAGGATATCACATTTATCGAAAGCTGTAAAAACGGCTGTGAACTTCACACTATTTCGGGCGGCAAATTCAAGATCAACCGTCCCATATCATCTCTTGAAAGATCTTTAGGTAAGAATTTCCTGCGATGTCACCGCAGCTATATCGTTAATTTAAAGCATATTACATCGGTTGACGATGATTTCATTCTCTCCACAGGTGACAGAGTTCTTATTCGTCAAAAGGAGCTGCACTTATTCAAATCAAAATTCCAAGCCTACGCCGGGCAAGCGCCCGGACGCAGTTCCGATTTTACTTTATTGTGACGGATTATTGATCTCCGCGTTTTATGGGTTTGAGTATTATTAATGTGGAATGCAGCTATTATCGTAATAAATCACGCGAAGTTATGCCAGTGTGCAGGAACGCGCAGCGTCCCCACACCAAAAATTCCTTTCCTTCGAATGAAGGAAAGGAACGGAGATAGGTTAAGTTGCGAACCAAGGATTTATTTATGGATATTAGTAATATAGTTTCGCGGAGATCAATTTAAGCTTGCTTATCGCCTGATTAGAACTGACTGTCAGTGCTCACCGACTTCCGCAAGCATTTTACCGGGATTTTCAGCCGCTTTGACCTTTCTGAAAATCTTTTCGATAACTCCGTCCTCGCTGATAATAAACGTTGTTCTCTCAACGCCCATTGAAACCTTGCCGTACAGCTTCTTTTCACGCCATACATCGTATGCTGTAATAGCTTTGAGTTCAGGATCGGAAAGCAGAACAAATGGAAGCTCATATTTTTCGGCAAATCTCAAATGAGAAGCAGTGCTGTCCTTACTGATGCCGATAACCTCTGCCCCTTTTTCAACGAACTGAGGGTATAATTCTCCAAATCCACAGGCTTGCTTTGTACAGCCAGCGGTATTATCACGTGAGTAGAAATACAACACGACCCTTTTCCCACGGTAGTCCGACAACGTGTGCATTTCGCCGTTTTTATCGGGCAGCGTGAAATCCGGAGCCGTCATACCTTCTTCAAGCATCAGGCTCACTCCTTATTACAAAATAATTTCATCATTCGCAGAGTTATCGACAAAACGATATCCAAAATCGCTGACAACATCGTTTTGGACACCTAGGAACAGATATCTGTCGCCGCTGTAATAACGATACTCTCCGTCTGCAATCTCGTCTTCCTGTCCGTAAATCTTCCGGACGTCTTCAACAGTCATATCTATATGAACGCCCTTTCCGGTGGACAAGGAACGATCATAGACCTTTATCCTCAACACTGTAAATACCGAATCGTCCACTCCAGAAACAGCTTCAATATTAAAACCGTCGTAAGAATAATCCTTAGAATCATTTGCTGTACTATCCGGTGGACTATCAGGCTCACCAATAGCTGCGACAACATCGTCAATATTTTCACCCAACATAATGGGAGAACCGTTATAGTAAAATACCAGATCTTCCTCTGCAAAATATCCCTGCGAAACAGCAGCTATATCAGAATTATCGCCTTTTTCGGAGTCTGGATCGTTATTTTCCGCAGCTTCGCTCTGAACATCGCTGTCAGTATTTATCTGCTCGTCTTCGGAAGAAGACGTTTTATTCTCCGAGAATATTTTTGAATTATCGCTGCTGTCGTTGATATCTGTCGAAACATCAATTTCAGTATCGGTGGCATGCTGCTCACCTGCGTCATCGGTATAGTAATACGTTACTGTTGTTTTGTTGGTAATACCGGAAGAGCCTGCCGAAGAACTTTTCTCCGGTTCGGAAACATTTTCGGAGGAAAAGTTCTTACTGTTCTGATCTGCTTCCTTAACAGTCTGATCGCTGTTCGTTTTCTGTTCAGGCTGAGATCGGCCAACACTTTCGGAAACGTTGCTGCGGCTGCTTGATTCATCGCCGACATCGGTATAATTAACGCTGTAATAGCTGCTGTTGTTAAGATCGGTATTTTCATTTTTACTTTCATCGTTTTCTCCGACGCCGCAGGCAGTCATATTTGCCGCTGCAAGAGTAAATACCAACACTGCAATACAGTATTTTTTCATCATACTTCCAACACCTTCCCTTCAGGCTCGGCTGATGTATTCCGAATATACACATAATAACCCGAGTCTACACTTTATTATACCATATCTTTAGATATTATCAAGTACATTTTATTACGATATTATTAATTTTCAAGTCGAATTTTTTATTATATTAACACTAAACAGCGTTATCTGTCAACGACCTTAATTTTCATAACGCCATCTTTATCGATATGGAGCTGCATGCTTTGAATATATTTTTTATAAAAATTCTGCTTCTCTGCGTCTGAAATATCCATTCTGAGAGTGGTAAATATATCGTCCATCATTTCCTGAGCATTTATTTGCAGGAGATCCTTTACACGGGAAACAAGCTCGCTGTGCAAAACCGCCATTTTAAAGTTTTTGATATTTCCTGTACAGAAATCGTCAATTGCGCAGTAATACGTACCGTTTTCGATAAGAGCATTTTTAATATCTGGGCCGCATTTTGAATATTCGATCATTACCAGGAATTTTGCAGCAGGAAGCGAGGATATCAGCCCCCAGAAATCAGAATCACTTGAGCAAAGAATAAACGACGATATGTTATCTCTATAAAAAGAGGCCGAAACGCCTGCACACATTTTCATATCGACAAGAGATTTATTTTCTTTTATCCTGTCAACCATAATATGCTCAACGGGAATATTGGTGATCTTCCCGAGGAAAGCCCATGCTTTTGTAGTATGAGCGTCATCGTACAGCATGATCTTTTTAATATGCTCTGTTTCGCTGCTGTCAAGCTGAGTAAGCACAGAAGCAAGTTTATAAGCGTCGGAATTTTCACAATCAACAACGATAACGGTAGAATCGTTTTCACGAATAAAATCATAGATATTCGTTTTTACTACCTCGCTTGCGTCCTTGACCTTTGAAATATCTTTAAATTCATCGTCGTACTGTCTGTAAAGTATCTTTAGGAATTTTTCATCATTTAACAGTATGTTCCCCTCATCTACCGGGCGCCAGTTTATATATCTTGTAAATGGGTAGCAAAGACGGGAGCTTGTGAATTTTTTTGATTCCGCTTTTACGCAGTCGAGATCCTGACCCCTCGGCATAAGAAAAAGCCCTTTGATGTAATCCCAATTAACCCATTCGGGGAACAGGTCTTTAACAGTTGATATTTTCTGCGATATCAGCAGGTTAATATCTGTAATATATTTATTGACACGGCAGTTAGCTTTTACAATATAGATTTCATTTTTTGCAAGCACCCTGACATCTGCGCGGAACATCTCGATCCTGTCAAGATTCTGCATATTATAAACGATGTTTCTCTCTGTTGCCGTATAGTTCAGCATAAGATTTGACCTTATGTTACAGAGTGAACGCAGAATAACGGCGTCATTGTTATTTTTCAGACGATCAAGCAGCTCATGCTCATTTGAGTTATTGTCGTATAGAATATCATATTTTGTACCGATCAGGAATGCAACAGTCAGAGATACGCCTTTTTGCACAGATTGGTATAGTATGCTGTCATCATAAGCAGATTCCATATTGACCTTCTTCCTTTCATTATAAATTTAATGCTTTTTTGCGTGATTTTACATAAAAATCTCATCAGCATATATATATTTATTATACCACATTTATTATCCTTATGCAACAGTATAATTTTTAACTTTTCTTTAATGGAAAAAACAGGAAAAACATCTAAAAAAGTAAGAAAAACCGACAGTACGCAAAATACTGTCGGCTTTTCGTTTTATGGATTATGTTTTCACAACTTTTTTACCGATGTTATCATTAACATTAAGGCCTGTGCTGAATCGTAGGATCTGCAGTGCGTCGGCAGACGTTACCGCGCCGTCGCCGTCAACATCGGCGATCAGTAAAAGCTCATCTTCTATGGTAATAAGACCGGCACTGCGTCTTAAAACTACGAGTGCATCGGCAGACGTTATTGACTCGTCGCGGTCAACGTCGCCATACATGCCTGCTTCTTTTTCGGTCGTATCATCTTTTTTAGTATCGGAAGACGTATCCGAAGATTTTTCGGAATCGGTATCTGAGGATTCCTTCTTATCTGTGGAGGTATCGGAAGCGGTGTCGCTGTTCTTATCGTCGGCGGTATCGCTCTGTGTTTCCTTAGACGAATCCGTATCAGAGGCATTGTCCGAATTAACATCGGAGCTGTTGTCTGAGGAGGAATCTGTGTCTGAAAGAATATCGGAATCCGTATCGCTGTTCTTATCGGTATTATCCCCTTGGTTTATCTCTTCAGACGTAAAAACAGCAGTATACTCCGTATCTTGCGTCACCTTGTCAAGTTCCTTATCCCAGCCCTTAAACGAATAGGTGTAATCATTATCATCGGGTCTTTGCGGTTCTTCGCCGTTATACTCGGCAGAAGCGCCGTATTCAAGCTCAGACGATGAAAGAACGCTGCCGTCCCAGTTTTTAAATGTCACTGTGTATTTGCGCGGCTCCTCTTTAAAAACGGCAGTATACTCTGCATCTTTATCCACCTTACTGATATCAGGCGTCCAGCCGGTAAACGTATAGGTATACTTCTCGTCAGGCTCTTTTGTCGGCTCACTTCCTTTGTACGAAGGCTGAGTACCATAGGTTACGCCCTTATCTGTTTTAATAACAGTTCCATCGGCGTTTTTCCAGGTAACGGTAAAGGTTTTCGTCTTTTTGATATAGACTGCCTTATATTCGGTGTTGCCTTTAATAGCTTTGATTTTCGGGTACCACTCGGAAAAAGTATACGTAAACTTTTCATCATCAGCTTTTACAGGTTCTTCTCCCTCATAGGTAGGAGTATCACCCCACAAAACGTCCTTTGTGTACAACAGAGTGCCGTCATCGTTGATCCATTTTGCAGTAAAGCTTACCTTCGCATACAGCGTAAGATCGGAAGAAGCTGTCGTTTCCGGATCGAACTCCGTTGTAAAGCTGCTGTCGGTATACCAACCAACGAGCTTACCATCATTCCAGTCAACTGAATCCGGGAGAGCTATCTTATCCCCTTCCTTTACTGTCAGTGTATCCGCCTTAGAGCCATTGGGCAATTTAAGCGTGATCTTATAAGACGGATCTTCACCGCCTTTCATAGCGGTATAAACCACATCGACAGATTCACCGGAGATAACGGTATCTTCTGTAATAGCAGGTGACCAATCGGAATACTCATCTCCGCCTGATTTGTTATATTTCGGTCTTTCGCCGTCGGCAACCATCTCGTCTTTTTCAATAATATCTCCGGCGCGGTTTTTCCACAGCACCGTATGCAGAACAGGCGCTGAGAGTGAAACTTCAAGCTCCTCGGGAGCATACAGATTACGCGAATACGAGTCGTACTGGTACGAAACATCCTGTCCGTTTGATCTGATAAATCCGCCGACGAATTCTCCCTCGGTATCTGCATAACGGGAGTTTTCGGGAATACCGGTCATAAACAGCTCACCCTTAGAACCGATAGAACCTTCATCGCTGTTGGTAACGTCAGCCAGATAGATTTTATCGTTAATACGGACATTATTCCACATATGACCGCCGGAAGCCAGCGGTGTAGCAACAAAGCCTGTCATTATATAGCATTCAACATCACTGCAAAACGTATGTTTATCGCAAAGGTACTTAAAGGCTTTTGAATATCCCTCGCAGACAACATTCGTATCAGGATCTTCGTCAAAAACATAGATCATCTGCCATGGGTCGCCATAATTCATAGTATCTGCTTTAAGAGCAGCTTCATTATTATATGAGCTAAGCTCGCAGATCTGTTCTTTAAAGAATGACAGCACCTTGTAGTCTGACCAGTTATTATCGACTGCCTTCAAGATCTTCTCTGCATTTTTTACGGAATTATTTGCAGCAGCGATCCTTTCCGAATCGGTAACATCAGTTCCTGCCATACCATTTTGACTGTAATCTGCGGAAACGGGGAATGTAAAATCAAGCTTGAGGATATTTGAAGCGACGTTTACGCCCTTAGTTTTATCGTACCAGAACATCTCGTAGGGGTAATCCGTCAGCAAAGCGTCCATAAGCTTTCTAAGGTCATATTCAACAACGCCGACCTTAGCTTTTTTTAAGATATCAGCCGTTGAAAGGCTGAAAACTGTGCTGCTGCGTTCTCCGCTTGCAACCTCGAAGATGTAAGTTTTAAGCTCGTCGTAGATGACCTGATTTACCGCGTCAAGTTCTCTTCTGCCTGAGCTTTGGGGCAGCTTTTTTTGTTCTGAATTATTCTTTGCGGAAATACCGTAAACATTATCCATATAGCCCTTAAACAGAAGATCACTGTCAGGAATATCCTCGGAAACGTCAATATGGCTCAGTCCGTTGACCTCACGCGGCAGCGCAGCTGTGCTGTCGGCTGCGGCGCTTACGGCGCATGGAAAACAGCTTGCGGACAAAGCAGCAGCTACCGCCAGAGCCGCCGTTCTGCGCAGTTTAGTTTTATGTTTGGTTGCAATATTCATATGCGCACCTTCCCTTTCATTAAATATTACCTTAGCAGCTATCGCATTTATATAAAGGTATTTGTATTGCCGCGTTTGCTATATTCACACGCAATCACGTCTTCCCCATGCGGCAATACAAATGACGATAGACTTATACAATATAATTATAACTTACGGCACAGAATAAATCAATAGGTTATTTGAGGAGGCATGAAATAATAACAGAAAAACAAAAATTGTCTTTTAAAAAAATTTTTATAAAAAACCGGTGAGGAAAATCATTTGCACGCGCGACTTATTTACAGAAACAGGAAATTACAGAAACAGCTTAAAGAAAAGCTTCTTCACGGATA
>CACYDO010000344.1 GCA_902773165.1 uncultured Ruminococcus sp.
ACACTAAAGCTCCAGCGTTTCCGCATAGCGCACCGTTTCCATTGCGTCCTTTGCGTACTTATCCGCACCGATCATATCTGCGTATTCCTGCGTAAGAACAGCGCCGCCGACAACCACCTTAGTTTCCGGGCAGCTCTCTCTGAGCAGCTTTATCGTCTCCTCCATAGCCGGAACTGTCGTTGTCATCAACGCACTCAGTCCTACAAGCTTGATTCCGTTTTCTACAGCGCAGTCGCGTATTTTTTCGGGCGGCACGTCCTTTCCGAGGTCTATAACGTCGTAGCCGTAATTACTCAGCAGCACCTTTACGATATTTTTCCCGATATCATGGATATCGCCCTTGACCGTTGCCAGGATAAGTCTGCCCTTGCTCGCTCTGTTAGTTGCCGAAAGAGCCTCGCGCACAGCTTCAAATGCAGCCTTTGCGGCGTCTGCACTCATAAGGAGCTGCGGCAGGAAAACCGTATTCTCCTCAAAGCCCTTGCCAACGGTATCAAGCGCTGGAATTATCTGCTCGTTTATAACGACTATCGGATCGTTTTCTTTAACAAGCTTTACGGCGATATTTTTTGCCTGTTCGCCCAAGCCCTTTATTATAGCGCGTTTCAGCGGCTCTTCACCGTCTGCTGCGCCGGCATTGCTTGATTTTGAGGAAGCGACCGATGTATTTCCAACCGTGACGTTGGAAGCAAATTCAATATAACCGCCGCAGCTTTCGTCCATATTTCTGAGAGCCTTGAACGCGTGGTACGTCTTCATCATCTCAAATGAGAAAGGATTCATGATCGCGCAGTCAAGACCTGTTTGCAGGGCAATTGCGTAAAATGTTGACGTAATAAAATCGCGGTTAGGCAGACCGAAGGAAATATTGGACACGCCCAGGCTTGTATGAACGCCGAGGCGTTCTTTTATCAGACGAATACTGTCAAGCGTGACGTTTGCACTGTTCGTGTCGGAAGAAACGGTCATTGCCAACGGGTCAACAATGATATTGCAGCGGTCTATGCCGTATTTCTCAGCCTCTTCGATAATATTTTTTGCAATCAGGTATCTTCCCTCTGCTGTTTCGGGAATACCGTCAACGCCGATCGTCAAAGCGATAACAGCGCCGCCATATTTTTTAACAAGCGGAAAGATCGCCTTCATGCTTTCGGGCTTTCCGTTAACGGAATTCACAAGCGGCTTTCCGTTATAAATACGCATAGCTCGTTCCATAGCGATCGGGTCTACCGTATCAAGCTGCAAGGGCAGGTCGCTGACTGCCTGAAGCTCGCTGACTACACGAACCATCATTTCGGCTTCGTCTATCTCGGGAAGACCTACGTTAACGTCGAGGATATCCGCGCCTGCATCCTGTTGGGCAACGCCCTCGCCGAGAATATACTCCAGGTCGTTGTCACGCAGGGCCTGCTTGAATTTTTTCTTGCCTGTCGGGTTTATCCTCTCGCCTATCAGCACGGGTATCTCCCCTACATCGACGGCGTGTGTATAAGATGAAACGACCGTGAGCGACTTTTTTTCGGGCAAAACAAACGGCAGCACGCTTGTTTTCTCCACAGTCTTTTTAATAAATTCCGGCGTTGTTCCGCAGCAGCCGCCCACGATAGAAGCGCCTGCCTTGACGATATCTATCATTATTTCGGAAAATTCCTCTGCGTCTACGTCGTATACCGTTTTACCGTTCACGCTTTTTGGCAGACCTGCATTCGGGTTTACGATAACAGGAATACTTGCGCGCGAAACGAGCATAGGAACGATATCTACCATCTGCCGCGGACCTAAAGAGCAGTTCATGCCGACTGCATTTACGCCCAGACCTTCAAGCATAGCGACGATAGCGGCAGGGTCTGCGCCTGTCATGAGCTTTGCGTTCTCGTCAAAGACACACGTTGCAAAAACGGGCAGAGAGCTGTTTTCCTTAGCCGCAAGCACAGCAGCCTTCGCCTCGTAGGAATCGTTCATCGTTTCTATTATAATAAGATCTGCGCCGCTTTTTTCTGCGCACTTCACGCTGTCGGCAAATATTGAAACAGCTTCTTCGAAATCGAGATCGCCGAGCGGCTTTAGCATTTTTCCGAGAGGCCCCATATCGAAGGCGACGTATTTTTCGTTTTCAGCGCCGCCGCAGTCATCAGCCGCTTTTCGTGCAATGCCTACCGCCGCAGAAATTATCTCTTCGAGATTATCAAATTTCAGGCGGTTTGCGCCGAACGTATTTGTCGTAACAATATTACTGCCGCTTTCAAAATAGCTTTTATGAATATTATATATCACATCCGGGTGATCGAGATTCCACAGCTCGGGCAACTCTCCAGGCTTCAGCCCTTCCGCCTGCAAAAGCGTTCCCATTCCGCCGTCAAAGTACGTTATAGACGAATTTATTTTTTTCAGTATATCCAACTCAAACATCTCCCCTACATTTTTCTGTAAGCGCACCCGACATTCCCACACTCAGCGCATTTATTTCTGCACGCAGAAACGCGTTTTACGGCTGCATTTTCCTTAACATCGACCTCAGCGCACACTCCTGCAATGGCAGTTACCGATTTTGTAGGCGTCATGAGCAGAGAA
>CACYDO010000345.1 GCA_902773165.1 uncultured Ruminococcus sp.
GAATAAAAATCGAGCATCTTATCCTTCATTCTTAGCACCTCCGTAAAGTCGGGGATTTCTCAGGAACTTGTAGCCTGAGAGCGACTTGAGCATTAATCTTGCCGCACCGATACCCATAATGAAGTTTGCGATCGTACCGATAAGCAGTGTGTAGCCGAACGCATAGATCGCACCTGTTGTCGAAAGTCCGAAGATGAACGAAAGCATATTGAACGGACCGAATACGAGAATAAGAATTACTGCAACTATAACGATCGTCATGTTACCGTCGATGATAGCCGAAAGTGAATTCTTCGTACCTGCGTTGATCGCGCTGTCGAGAGATTTACCCTTTTTAAGCTCCTCGCGGATACGCTCTGCCGTAAGAATGTTGGCGTCTACGCCCGTACCGATAGAGAGGATCATACCTGCGATACCTGGGAGCGTCATCGTAAAGCTGTTGAATACGGGGAAATAACCCGAAACAGCAACAATAATTATAGCCATCTGACCTGCAAGCGCGATAACCGCAACAAAGCCGGGTACACGGAAGAAGATTATCATAAACAGCGTAATGAAAGCAAACGCGATCACAGCAGCAATACCCATCGCATAAAGCGAATTGGAACCGAGCGTCGGGCTGATAGAGGATACGTTTACCGTTTCAAGCTTGAACGGAAGCGCACCTGCGTTGATCTTCGTTGCAAGCGCTGTTGCCTCCTCCGCCGTGAACGAACCGGAGATCTGAGCCTTACCGCCGGAGATAGCCTCGTTTACCGTAGGAGCGGAAAGCATTACGTCGTCCATCCAGATGGAGATCGTCTGATTGAGATATGTAGTAGTAGCGTCTTCAAAGAGCTTTGTACCCTCGTCGTTGAATTCGAGCGATACAACGTACTGGTTTGTACCATTCTCGCTGATTACGCCCGGCTCGGCTTTTGCAACGGTAGAACCGTCAAGCAGAACTTTTTCGGCAGTCGCGCCCGAAGGAGTTTTCATAACGGGATTGCCGTCTGCGTCGTAATCTACGGTTTCGTACTCATTGCCGGGACGGAACGTAAGTGAAGCTGTTGCGGAAATTTCCTCAATAGCCTCGTTCGGGTCATAGTTCGTTGTATCTTCCTTCCAGGGGAAGCGGACGATGATCCTGTTGGAGCTTTCGTCGGCGTAAAGCTCGTAGTCTGTGATACTGCTCGAAACAAGTCTTGTCTCGATAACAGACTTTGCCGATTCAAGCTGTTCGGGCGTAGCGTCTACTCCGTTTTCCGGCTGGAACGTTGCTTCTACGCCGCCCTTGATGTCGATTCCCCATCGAATATCGTCAAGGCCCTTGATACGGGTCGTCTTGATATCACCGTACTGTGTGTCAATACCGATCGTTGACGTTACAGTAAGTGCGATGATAAGAAGCGCAACGATGAAGAATACGGGTTTTGCAACTCTTTTCATGCGTTTTAACCTCCGTGTGATGTATATAATTGCCGCAGATTTTTTCTTTTGCGGCATATTGTCTGAATAAACTCATGCATACAGCAAGCCATTCAAACAGTCGTAACAGAGTTATTATAAGATTTTTCTGATTAAAAGTCAATAATTTTAAGAGAATTTGGTAAATTAATTTTATTTTTTCTCTTTAACTTCACATTTTTCCGAAATTTTCAACAAATAAGCTGTGTATAATAATGTATATTTAAGTATAGTGTATTTATATTGTCATAAATAGCTATATACAATATATATATTTTATATTATCAGAGCTTGACTAACCCTTTTTCGTAAAGCTTTTGCAGTGACATCATTATACCGAGTTTAGCATGATACCAGGTAAGACCGCCCTGAAAATAAACGGCGTACGGTTCTTTTATCGGGCCGTCAGCCGAAAGCTCAATGCTTGAACCCTGAACGAAAGCACCTGCCGCCATGATGACGTCGCTGTCGTAGCCGGGCATAGGCCACGGCTCGGGGGTAACGTAGCTGTCAACGGGCGCGGCAGCCTGAATACCGCGGCAAAAAGCGATCATACGCTCTTTTGAGCCAAGCTCCACAGCCTGAATGATGTCGAAGCGTTCCTCTGTACCGTTGGGAACGGTTCTGAAACCTAGCTTTTCGTACAGCAGACCTGCAAAGACAGCGCCTTTCAGAGCGCCTGCAACGACCGTAGGCGCAAGGAACAGCCCCTGATAAAAAGCCGGCATAATTCCGAGATTTGCGCCGACCTCCTGACCAAGCCCGGGTGCGCTCAGACGATAAGCGCAGTTTTCCACGCATTCCTTTGTACCGCAGATATAGCCGCCGATAGGCGCAAGGCCGCCGCCGGGATTTTTTATAAGCGAGCCGACGACCATGTCCGCGCCGACGTCGGAAGGCTCAATTTTCTGAACAAATTCTCCGTAGCAGTTATCCACCATGCAGATAACATCGGGCTTTACAGATTTAATAAACGCGATCAGCTCACCGATACTCTCAACGGAAAGCGTAGGTCTTGTCTGATAGCCCTTTGAACGCTGGATAGTAACGAGCTTAGTGCTTTCGTCAATTGCGGCACGGATTCCGTCGTAGTCGAAGCTGCCGTCGGGAAGGAGGTCTACCTGCCTGTAATTCACGCCGAATTCTTTAAGGGAACAGCGTGATTCTCTGATACCGATAACCTCTTCGAGCGTATCGTACGGCTTTCCGACGGGAGAAAGCAGCGTATCTCCGGGGCGCAGAACAGACGACAGCGCCACAGCGAGGGCATGAGTGCCGCAGGTTATCTGAGGGCGCACCAA
>CACYDO010000346.1 GCA_902773165.1 uncultured Ruminococcus sp.
AAAGAAATGAAACAGCGCAAATCCCAGCAAACACCAGAGCGATTCGTACAAAAAGCACGGGTGAACGCCAACACCGCCCGTATTTTCCGAAACCATTCTCCACGGGAGATCGGTAGGCGTGCCGAACGCCTCCTGATTCATAAAATTGCCCCATCTGCCTATACCCTGACCGATAAGGAATCCAAACACCGTAACGTCCAATACAGCTGTCAGCTTCATTTTCTGTATTTTCGCAGCAGTAAGCCCCCCTGCCAGCGCGCCGATAAGACCGCCGTAAATAGCAAGACCGCCCTGATGAATATTGAGTATAGACGGCAGATCGCCTTTGAAATTATCCCATGAAAAAGCTACGTAATACGCCCGCGCACCGATAACGGCAGTAATCATTCCTACAATAACGCAGTTAAGCAGGCTATCCTTATTAACATTGTGCTTATCTGTGATCCTCATGCAGTAGGTAACGGCAAGAATAAATCCCACTGCGATTATAATGCCGTACCAATAGACCGAAAAGCTGCCGATCGTAAATGCAACGGGGGAAATATCGAATTCAAATCCCAATCCCGGAAAAGAAACGTGATATGATCTTATCAATGTTCAAGACCTCCTGTTTACGAAAAATATATATTCAGTACAAGTTTTTCAAAAATACCTCTGATATAAGAATGCTGTCGGCACAAAGATTTCCCAAAGCAAACAGCAAGCTGCACCGCAGCCTGCTGCATTAATCACATATATTATCTGATTTTTACGCGGAATTCCTTGCCGCATTTCGGACAAACAACCGTGTGCTCGCCCTTAACGCGCTTTACGCGGATATTTGCACTGCAATTTTTACAGCGATAATACTTATGAGTTTTTCTTTCCTGAAATTTGCGGTAAGAAAGCTTGAAAAATTCCGCCGCATTCTCTTTAAGCTCAAGATACTTTCTCGTTTCCTTCGAGCGCTTTACCGAGTTTGTCGAAAACATTCTCAAAAGCACAGTCAGCGGACAAAGCAGCGAAAGCAGCGTTATTATCCTGCTTCTGATAAATCCGTTGAGAAATCCCGTAATAAACCACAGTATCAGCAGATCGCGCCCGAGTGTATCAAAGCCGTGTCTGCCCTCCATAAGCTTTTCGTATTTTTCACGCAGCTTCGCGTAATACTGCAAATACTTCTGCAAAACAATTCACCTTCACGATCATCTTTGTTCCATCGGAATGTAGGTGCGCTCTTCGGCAATACTCTTGTAAGCAGGTCTTATGATCTTTCCGGCATTAATAAGCTCCTCCATGCGGTGAGCGCTCCAGCCGGAAATTCTTGCGATAGCGAACAGCGGAGTATAAAGCTCGATCGGAAGACCAAGCATTGAATAAACGAAGCCGCTGTAAAAATCGACGTTCGCCGAAACGCCTTTATAGATCTTTCTCTCTCTGCCGATAACGATAGGCGCGAGCTTTTTTACGTTTTCATAAAGCGTATATTCGTTCATCATGCGCTTTTCCTCGGCGAGGTCTTTTACGAAGCCGCTGAAAACTCTTGCTCTCGGGTCGGAAATAGAGTAAACAGCATGACCCATACCGTAGATAAGACCGGAGTGGTCGAACGCCTCTTTGTGAAGTATCTTCGCAAGGTACGCTTCGACCTCGTCTTCGTCAGCCCAATCCTTGACGTTATTCTTGATCTCGTCGAACATTCCGCAAACCTTAACGTTCGCGCCGCCGTGCTTGGGTCCTTTAAGCGAACAGAGTGCCGCCGCGATAGCGGAATATGTATCCGTACCGGAGCTGGTAACAACGCGCGTCGTAAATGTCGAGTTATTTCCGCCGCCGTGCTCTGCATGAAGCACAAGCGCAATATCGAGAACCTTCGCCTCAAGCTCTGTATATTTTCTGTCGGGGCGAAGCATCATGAGTATATTTTCAGCCGTTGACTTCATCGGATTCGGATTATGTACAAACAGGCTGTGTTTTTTAGCGTAATTATAAGCGTGATAAGCGTATACGGCAAGCATCGGGAACTCGGCGATAAGCTGCAGCGACTGGCGCATAACGTTCTCAATAGAAACATCGTTCGCCATATTGTCGTAGGAATGCAGCGTAAGCACGCTCTTTGCAAGCGAATTCATCATATCAGAATTGGGCGCTTTCATTATAACATCTCTTACAAACGTATCGGGAAGCGCTCTGTACGTTGCAAGGATACCCTTGAACTCATCAAGCTCGTCGCTTGTCGGCAGCTGACCGAAAAGCAGAAGGTACGTTACTTCTTCAAAGCCAAAGTTTGAATTTTTCGGAAATCCTGCAATAATGTCCTCGACATTGTAACCTCTGTAAAAGAGCTTGCCGTCACATGGCACGACCTTTCCGTCAACTATTTTATTTTGACGAATTTCGGAGATCTCGGTAAGTCCTGTGAGAACGCCTTTACCGTCAAGATCTCTCAGTCCGCGCTTTACGTCATATTTGTAGTAAAGCTCGGGATCGAAATTAGTATTTGCCACACACCTGTCTGCATATTTTTTTATATCGGGCAGTGTGTGGAGGAAATTTTTCTCAATAAATCTGATTCCGTCTGCCATGTTTTAACACTTCCTTTTTATTGTTGATTATAATATA
>CACYDO010000347.1 GCA_902773165.1 uncultured Ruminococcus sp.
AAAGCTGTCCAAAAACCCGTTTGTTTTTGAGCCGGTGCTTTCTATGTTTTATCTGCTATCCTGACAAAAAACAGCAGATAACGATTCGAGAGGAATCAATATCTGCTGTTTGTTTTGTATTAATATGTGTTTTAACCGAGGACAGGAACCAGTTTTGCGAGATATTTTTGGATTTGAGTAGCGTCCTGAATAGTAATATTACCATTGCCGTCGGTATCTGCTGCTGCGATCTGTTCATCGCTGAACTCTTTCAGTCTGGCAAGATACCTCTGGATATCTGTGGCGTCGTTGATGTTTACTGCACCGTCAAGGTTGACGTCTCCGGTGAGAGTGGTGCTCTTGCGGATAACCTCACCGCAATCGTCACATACCGTAAGCACGCAGTCGGATGCGGATATCTTGGTAAGTGATTTATGCATACACCTTCCGAAAATTAACACGACAACGTTTTTGTTCAAGTAGTCTCCTCTGTTTTCAAAGGTCGCGGTTCCGTCCTTTCCGACAGTTGTCTGAGCGACATAAATCAGTGAGGTATCGGAGATCTCATAATCATTTTCTCTGCCCTCGACGATCATCAGCAGCGCTTCCGAATCGGGAACAAGACCGGAGCGGGTAAACTTATCCTCCAAAACGGAGGCTCCGACGGGATCTGCGGCAGGTTTTTTCTCCACATTATCGGATGCAGAACTGTAGCTGTTCCTTATCACACGCGTTGAATTGTAATAAATCGTTGCTTCTTGAAGGGGGTAATTATGATCTAAACCCATTTCATCAATAAGCTTAATTTTCTTCCATTCCTCGGCAGATCCCTCGTAATATATTTCCGATGGAGCTGTATAGGCATTGAAATAATAGAATAAGAAATTGCCAATTCTTTTTACGTTTCTTCCGATAGTGAGGTATGTAAGATTGGGACAGTCGGAAAACGCACCGTCCTCGATGGTGGAAACATCACCAACTATCGTAATGCCGGTAAGGTTTTCACAATTTGAAAACGCTGTCGTACCAATAGTTTTGACTCCGGTCGGAACGACAAATTCCGAGGCGGTATTATTTGGATCATAACGCAGAAGCACGGTTCTGTCCTTGTTATATATATTGCCGTTTATCGTTGGATAGTTTGTGTTGCCGTCTGCGATTTTGATTTCAAGATACTCGTTGAATATATTAGATCCGATTGACCTTACGCTTTCCGGAAAATATACGCTTTTCGGACCATTGAACGCATTATCCGCAATGGTAAGAGTTCCGCTTTTTACGTTGCATTTATCCGAGGGACAGTTTTCGGCGGCAATAAGGTGTTTTCCTATATACAGCGCTCCGTTAGTCCAGTTGCTTTTATTATTATAGTACGCTGTATTTTTATACGCAGAATTTCCTATGCTTGTAATGCTGTCCGGGAGATTAACGGTCGCAAGGCTTGTGCAGTTGCAGAATGCTTCTGCACCTATTGAAGTTACTCCGTTAGGGATGATAGCGTTTTCAAGATTATAGCAGCCATTGAACGCGTTTGCACCAATGATCTCTACGGTATCCGGAATGATAACTTCGGTGAATTCCTTTTTGGATAATGCGTAATCGGCAACGGAAAGTGTACCGTCCTTTATTTTGTATTCATCCGATAAATCCGAATCGGAAGAAATAAGATGTTTTCCGATATAGAGCACGCCGTTTTCCCGGTTATCCGGGTTGTAATAGAAAGCTGTGTGATAAAAAACCATATGTTTTATATTTATGGGGTTGTCGGGGAGTGAAATGCTTTCGAGTGCTTCGCAGTCGCTGAATGAAAACTCATCAATATTTGTTATTCCCTTAGGTAATGTGATACTTGTAAGTTTTTCGCAGCCGCTGAAAGCAAATGCTCCTATACGCTTAGTATTTCTCGCAAACACTGCGTTGGTGAGGTTTGTACACCCGGCTAATGCGTGATCGCATATCTCCCGAACACTGTCGGCAAATAATACATATTTAAGATTCCGTGAACCCGTGAGAGCATAGGGCTTTATTACCTCGACGCCGTCGGGTATTCTGAGATAACCGTCCGGCTTTTTGGGCGGGTATTTGATCAGCTCGGACTTGCTGTAAAGGACTCCGTCTACATCAAAGTAGTCTTCGTTGCCGTCAACCACATCAATGCTAACTAGACTTTCGCAGTTTTCGAATGTTCCTAAATTGACATTTCCAACGCTTTTGCCGAGTTTTACTGTTTCGAGTTTTACACAGTTCTCGAAAGTATAATCAAGCTTAACTACTCTGTCGCCTATTTTTGCGCTCTTGAGATTTTCACAATCTCCGAAAGCCCCCACGCCCAATTCCGTGACGCTGTCGGGAATCTCAATGCTCTCAATATTAACGCATCTTATGAACGCACCATCACCAATACTTACAGCACCCGGTGTTACTACCTTTTTTAGGTTTTCGCAGCGTAAAAACGCATAATTGCCTATTTCCTTTAATGTCAGCGGAAGTATCATACTCGTAAGACCCGGACAGTTGGCAAATGTACAATCACCTATTCTTTTTACGGAATACGCAATATTCACGCTTTTCAGGTTTTCATAACCTTCAAAAGCGTTATCTCCGATACTTTTAACGCCGTCCCTGATATTTATGGAAGTAATTTCATCACTTATGTCAAACCAAGGAGCTTGATCGGCGGAGTCATAATCGTTCATTTCTCCATCTCCGCTGATTACAAGGAAGCCTTTGCCGTCATACGTATACATTACTCCGTGTCCGCAGTTTCCGGAAAAAGAATTATCATGCTCGTAAGTACTGATGACAGAACCGTTCTTATCCTTGATTTCGTTTCCCGAAAGCACATATTCCATATCGCCCGGTTCCTCAACATCAAGCTCAAAGCCTTTTCTGAAATCACCGTTCTTGATTAGGATCTTTTGTTTTCCCTTAGTGAAATAAAAGGTCACAAAACCAAGCTCATTCGTGACTTCATTGTTGACAAATACGCCTTCTATCGGAAGACCATCTTCGTTCCAAAGACGAATTGTCTGCCTAAACGTGTGGTTCGGACAGGACGTGAATTCAAACTTGTTTGTTGTTGAGGAATAATAAAAGTCTTTCAGTTTGATTTTATAAGGAAGCAGCTTAGATTCAAATGTAAATTTCTTGTTGTCAAAAACAGATACTTTAGCGGTTATTTCCAATTTCCACACAAGTTCGCCTTCAATACAGGTGATGCACTCGTGGTGTTCGTCTTCGGTATCCGCTGCATCTCCGCCGTATTGTGTTTTTGCCGATATCGCAACGCCTGAAAGCACCTCAACACCGGCTGTGACCGTTTCTGAGAGCAAATCGAGTTCCGAAGTTAAGGAAAGTCCAAAAAATATCTCTCCCTCGATTTTTAATTCAGGTTCGAAATGAGGTTTCTTGCTAATATCCGAAAACTTACCGTTCTTGAATGATTTACCAACTTCAGCGGTAAACAATCCACTGATCTCAACATCAATTTTTCCCTGCAATACAATAGCGGGGATAATGTCAACGGTAACTCCGGTGAGCACCGGGATTTTTATAGGCTTCATTTCTAACCTTATGGGTGCATTTTCGTCTTCCAGATTCAGCTCAAACTTCGCTGTCAAACCTAACTCTAACTTAACCGAAAAGGTGACTTCACACTCATCTTTCTCAAACAGGTTTGGGTCGAAGATGCATTTCACGCTTGATTCAGCCTTAATTGTGAAGGAACCCTCAGCACCAATACGGTCTCCGCCTAATTCTTCAAATGTATATTTCAGCTCTCTGCTTTTCACTCTTTCTATCTCACTGATATCGATGATCGAGCCTACGGGATCAGGTGCTTTTTTAGGTTTGATTCCTTCGCCGGAGTTTGAACCGACGGCTGAGTCTTCGTCAGGTATTCCCTGTCTTTCGTCGATCTTGATGTAGTCAAAAACATCCTCGAGCTCAAGCTCGCCGCCGTAAATCGTAGCCGTTGAACCGTTGATTTCGATAGAAGAAACCTTTATGATCAACATGTCGCCGCCGCGCGGATAGGAGAGGATGTCTCCCTGTTTAAGCGAGGTTATTTTTTCGTCAATGTTCTTTATGACGTATTTTTTATTATCCGGGTCGGCTTCCGCAACAACGTTGTGTCCGGATTTTTCATCAACGATAACGGTTTTGTCGTTGTACACGACGAAGTTGTTTTTCTTGTCAGAATCCAGGTTAACGACCTTTTCTTCGTCAAAATCATCTGTGGTTTTGGCTAAGAATGCCTGCATCTTTGAGGTGTATGTATTGCATTCATACTGCTTGCACAGCGGAACGTTGGTTTCCGAATCGACAAGATACGCTTTGGCTTCAAAAAACTCGGGCATTGTGTCGATTTTCAGATCAAGCTCTGCGATTTTTTCCTCGGGAGTGATTTCGGTCATTCCCGAACCGAGCATTTTCCCGCTTGCTTCGTCATAGATCGCCAGAATGACCTTGGCGTTGGTCATAGCCTGAACCTCAACCTCCGCTTGTTTTCCTTCAACGGCAACCTGATAGATACGGTTGCCGTTTTCTTCGCCTGCCTGTTGTTCGTCGAGCTTATCGGAAACCATTTCTCCAAACGAGTTGGTTCCTCCTATGCTGACGTTTTCGGCGTCTGCATCTGCACCTGCATTTTCGGCGGACGCGCCTGCTGTGCTTTGATCGGTCTCTGCGGCAAAAACGCCGACAGAAAACACAGGCGTTGTTCCCAAAATGACCAGCGCAAGAATAATGCTCAGTGTTCTTGTGAATAGTTTCATTCCCAAATCTCCTTTTGTTTTTTTCTGAGTTTAGTAATATTCACTTTTATCATTTGCCGCTGAGATTCTGCGTCATACGATAAAAGCTTTTGACAAAAATATGCGGAAATGCTGCTTGCCTTTGCTGACCGCGCTTCATCCGTTTTAAGGCAGCGCCGTCACTTCTGCAAAGGTTATATCTGATACCGCCCGATGCCTCTCAGCGCGGAGGTTAGTTCTGCTTCATAATGAGTTCTTTGATA
>CACYDO010000348.1 GCA_902773165.1 uncultured Ruminococcus sp.
CAAGGGAGTTTTGTGTACTATGACGGAAAAAGATCAAGCAGATTCGGTGCAAAGCCGTCAGGCGGTCTTTGTGCGGTGTTGCCTTAACCCATTTTCAATTTTTTCAAAAATTTCCGGAAATATTCGGGTAATTCTGAATCGAACCGCAGAAATTCTCCCGTAACGGGGTGAACGAATCCGATTTTTTTTGCGTGAAGGCACTGCCCGTTAAGCTCTGTTATCACCTTAGACGGGCCGTAAGCCGGGTCGCCTGCAACCGGGTGTCCGAGATACGCCATATGAACGCGTATCTGATGTGTGCGCCCTGTTTCGAGCCGCAGCGCTATGTGAGAAAAACCGCTGCCCTCGTCGATAACGCGGTAGTGCGTAACGGCAGGCTTGCTGCAATGGTCTGTTACGCACATTTTTTTGCGGTCGCGCTGGCTTCTTCCGATGGGTGCATTAACTGTCCCCTCTTCCTGCTTTAATTTTCCGTAAATAACAGCCTCGTATTCGCGCTCAAAGGAATGCTCTTTAATCTGCTCCGCAAGACCTGTGTGAGCTTTATCGCTCTTTGCAACGATAAGCAGACCGCTTGTATCCTTATCAATGCGGTGAACGATACCGGGGCGAAGAACTCCGTTTATTCCCGACAAGCTGCCCTTGCAATGGTACAGAAGCGCGTTGACCAGTGTTCCCGTGTAATTGCCGGGCGCCGGGTGAACCACCATTCCCTTCGGCTTATTTACGACAAGAAGATCATCGTCCTCGTAAACGATATCCAGCGGAATATTTTCGGCGGAAACATCAAGCTCTGTCGGCTCGGAAACGTCTACCGTGACGCTTTCGCCCTCCTTGACCTTATATTTTTTTGAAACAGCGATCCCGTTAACGCAAACGCCGCCGCTTTCGGCAACAGCCGCCGCCGAGGAACGGGAAAGCTCGGGAATGATATCGCATATCAGCTTATCAATGCGAACGCCGCTTTGTTCGGCTTCGACTACGAATGAATGCTGCATGGCATAGCTCCTTTTAAGCGTTACTCATCTGCGTTGCTGTCAGCTGCATGCACACCGATCGTTCTCTTTGCAATATTTTTCTTGCAGAACAGCACCGAAATCACGAGAAGCACCGCGCCTACCGTAATAAAGTAATCGGCAAGATTGCATACAGGGGAGAAAAACGAGAATTGCAGAAAATCCACAACGTATCCGCGGAATATCCTGTCGATAAGATTTCCGATACCTCCGCCTACTACAAGCACAAACGCTGCAAAAAACAGCTTGCCTTCAATTTTATAATTATACAAAGTCCAGCCAAACGCTGCAAAAAGAAGAAGCGTTATGATTATAAACAGCCACTGCTTATTCTGCATTATGCCGAACGCCGCACCGCGGTTTTCTACATAAACAAAATAATAGAAATTATCAATGACGGTAATAACCCCCTGCGGCTTGACCACATTCAGCGCATACAATTTTGTAAGCTGATCTGCCGCGATAAGGAGAATTATCAATACTATTGCAAGTACGGTCATACGATCTTTCCTTTCTTTTCTCTTATTACTTTGGCAACTAAATAATCGTAAATAAACAACTCCTCGCTTTCGCCACCCAACCTCCCCCCCTTCCTTCCCTCCGTCAGGGAAGGAAGGGGCTTCTGGTGCGGGGCGCTGCGCGCCCCTGCACCCCGGCAAAGCTTCTCATAAAGTTTTACGATAATCGTTTAATTGCCGCATTTATAATATTATACAAAATCAGCTATTAGCCGTCACTTTAATAACGGCTAATAGCCTTGATTATCTTTTATCAATAACAGTTTTCGCCACGGAAATAGGTTTAATGTATTCTGAAATTGATCTCCGCTAATTTGATCATACGTAAACCCTAAAACGCGGAAACCGGCTTCCCGTTACAGAAAAGTAAAACCGGAACTGCCTCCGGGCGCTTGCCCGGCGGAACTGTCTCCGGGCGCTTGCCTGGCGGAATTGCCACCGGGCGCCTGCTCAATTAAGATCTCAGAACTCTTGCACATCTTGCGCAAACGCAGGGGTGCTCGGCGTCCTGA
>CACYDO010000349.1 GCA_902773165.1 uncultured Ruminococcus sp.
GAACGGACCATTAGCTCAGTTGGTTAGAGCCACCGGCTCATAACCGGTCGGTCCGGGGTTCGAGTCCCTGATGGTCCACCAGAACGCCTCCGCTTTTTGCGGAGGTTTTGTTTTATATATAATTGAAAGGAAGTGAGAAAATGAAACATGTAGTTTGCTTTCATAATCCAAACGATATAAACGCATATCTCAGCAATTGGTATATGTCTGATTTCGTTTTTGATGGGATAAAATTCACCTCATTAGAGCAGTACATGATGTACCAAAAAGCAGTTTGCTTTAACGACAATGAAGCTGCGAAAGAAATTCTATCTACCGATGATGTCGGGAAAATTAAGGCGCTTGGTCGGCAGGTCAAAAATTATAACAATACCGTATGGAATGGAATGCGGCAGGTAGTTGTTTATAATGGGCTTCTGGAGAAGTTCAGGCAGAACGAGGAGCTAAAGCAAAAACTTCTTGCGACCAAAGCTGATATTCTGGCAGAATGTTCTGTAAGCGATATGATATGGGGCAACGGCATTTCAATGCAAGATGAACGTCGGTTTAACATGAAGGAGTGGCGTGGTCAGAATTTACTGGGTTTTACTCTTATGCAGGTAAGAGAGACACTGAAGCGCGAAAAAAATTAAAAAATTTTCGAAAAGATTTGAAAAAACACTTGCAATTTATAAAAAAGTGTGCTATAATAATCAAGCAGTCGAGAGAAACGACAGCAAAACAAAAGAATAGTTGGTATTGACAGCATTGAGGGTACACCTGTTCCCATTCCGAACACAGAAGTTAAGCTCAATAACGCCGAAAATACTTGGGCGGCAGCGCCCCGGGAAGATAGGAAGATGCCAACACTCAGGCAGTTGCTTTGCAGCTGCTTTTTTTGCTTTTTAAAACAAATAAATAACTCCTCCGAAGAATACAACGATTTCGGAGGAGTTTTTTATACGTTAATAATCATTATTCATCGTCTTCGTCTTCATCTTCATCATCGTCGAGAATGATCTCGTCAACGATAAAGCGCGGACGTGCTTTTGATTCCAGATAAATCTTGCCTATGTATTCTCCTACAATACCGATGGCAAGCAGCTGTAAGCCGCCGATAGCCCATATAGAAACTGCAAGGCTTGCCCAGCCCGAAACGGTAGCGCCCATGAAGAAGCGGACTACAGAATAAATCAGCATTATAATACTCAGGGCAAAGATTATCGCGCCGGTAGTTGTAACCATGCGGATAGGGCGGATACTCAGCGACGTTATGCCTTCCCAGGCAAGCGCGAGCATTTTACTCAGCGGATATTTGCTTTCGCCTGCTTCGCGTTCGCTGCGTTCGTAAGTCACGATATCAGATTGAAAACCGATCATCGGAACAAGACCGCGGAGGAAGATATTCCGCTCTTTAAACATAGAAAGGCAGTTAAGCGCCCTCTTGCTCATAAGTCGGAAATCGGCGTGATTAAAGATGACCTTAGCGCCCATTTTTTCGAGTATCTTGTAATATGATTCTGCGGTAAACCGCTTAAAAAATGTATCTGTGTCGCGCTTTGAACGAACACCGTAAACTATGTCGCAGCCTTCCTCGTATTTGTCGAGCATGCTGTCAATTGCGTTGATATCGTCCTGAAGGTCTGCGTCGATCGAGATAATAGCGTCTGCACGGTCGCGAAGCGTGAGCAGACCGCAGAGCAGCGCATTCTGATGTCCTCTGTTGCGGCTTAATTTTATGCCGCCGAAGGAAGTGGGATTGATTTTGTGGTAGTCGCAGATTTTTTTCCAGGTCTTGTCTTTTGAACCGTCGTCAATGAAAACGATCTTGCTCTGCGGCGCAATTTTTCCCTCTTTGGAAAGCTGCTCGAATTTTTTGAGCAGAGTAGAAGCCGTTTTAGACAAGACCTCTTCTTCGTTATAGCACGGAACAACGATGTATAATGTGGTCATAAATAACTCCTTAAACCTCGCCCTCGGACGTGGGGATCATGTCGTCAAGGGTGATTTTTCTTAATACGCGGCACGGAACGCCGGCAGCAACGACGTTTGCAGGAATATCCTTAGTAACGACGCTGCCTGCGCCGATAACGGTGTTATCGCCGATAGTAACGCCGGGGCAGATCTGAGTGCCGCCGCCAATCCAGACGTTATTGCCTATCGTAATGGGTGCAGCGAACTCCATGCCGGAATTTCTCTGTTCGGCGACTATGGGGTGAGCGGCTGTATATATGCCGACATTGGGGGCGATAAACGCGTTGTCTCCGATAGTGACCTTAGCGCAGTCGAGAACAACGAGGTTATAGTTAGCGTAGAAATTATCGCCTACTTCAATATTGTCGCCGTAATCGCAGAGGAAAGGCTGTTCTACCCATATAATTTTTCCTGTTTTACCTAAAAGCTCTTTAAGAAGCTCTGTTCTTTTTTCCACTTCATCGGGGAAAAGGTCGTTAAATTTCCTGCACAAAAGCTTTGCTCTGATCCGCGCCTCTTTAAGATCATCGTCAAACGCGTCATAAGTCATGCCTGCAAGCATTTTTTCTCTTTCTGTCATATTATATCTCCTCGTTCTTTTACGTTAATTTGCTGTCTTCGTAAGTGTTATACAAAGCCACGGCGCAGCAAAGTGAAGATAGCATTAAAAATACTCCTAATCCGGCTCTTGCCTTTTTTCCTGTTGTTACGCTGCCCGAGGGGGTTGTGTTGTCTGCTGTTTCAATTATATACGCACCGTCTTCCGGAATATCGGGCAGCGTATACGATTCTATGCGCTGATATGAATTGGAATTTTCGGAAGATACGTCGCTCGAATTTTCCGCTTGACTTGACGAAATAACGGAAGAAACAACGCTTGAATTTTCCGCTTTACTTGACGAAATCACGGAAGAAATGTCGCTTGAATTTTCCGTTTCACTTGACGATATCACAGCAGAAACTGCACTTGAATTTTCCTCTTTGCTTGATGATACCACGGAAGAAATGTCACTTGAACTTTCCGTTTCGCTTGACGAAATCACGGAAGAAACAGCGCTTGAATTTTCCGTTTCACTTGACGAAATCACGGAAGAAATGTCGCTTGAATTTTCCGTTTCACTTGACGAAATCACGGAAGAAATGTCGCTTGAACTTTCCGTTTCGCTTGATGATATCACGGAAGAAATGTCGCTTGAACTTTCCGTTTCACTTGACGAAATCACGGAAGAAACAGCGTTGGAATTTTCCGTTTCGCTTGATGAAAATTCCGAAGAACTCACCGCTATTTGAGAAGACGATGTATCGTTTTTTTGCGAATGTGAAGCTGGAATCCCGTTTGTAAATATTACTCCTGTGAACATGACCGCGCCTGTCAAAAATACGACAGCACAAAGAACGGCAGCAGCTGTAAAACCGCGCCCCGGCTTTTTTGAAGGGGGAGAGGGCGGTGCAGAACGGGAAACGTCGTTTACTATATCTTTGCCGTAGTAATTTTCCAGCTGCTTCGATACGTAATCGTCAAGCTCGCTGTTATTACGGTTGCCGTTCATAGCGCCCATCCTTCCGGAAATATTATTATCTATATTATACGTCTTTTTGTTGAAAATAGCAATAATTTTTTGTCGAAAAGTCCGGGTAAGCGCCCGGAGCCAGTTCCGCCGGACTTTGTTGTGGAAAATATCTGGTCTCCGCGCCGGGAGTTGGCTGCTTACTATTATTATACTCTTACTGTCGAAAAACGAAAAACTGTATGTACCGATAATAATACACATAAACCATAAAACGCGGGTCGGCACGCGCCGACGGGCAGTTCCGATGTACTTGTTATTATTAGACAGTTGGTTGCCGCGTCTATCAATTTATGTGGATTATAAATCTTATGTAGATTAGAAAACGCGGAGACCAAGCTGCTGCCGCAGCAAACCAGCCCGGAACTGCCCGCGCGGGCTTCCGCGCCCGGA
>CACYDO010000350.1 GCA_902773165.1 uncultured Ruminococcus sp.
AGCTCGTTTTCCATTTGGGATATCACTTTTGATACATCAGTCTCTGCCTGAACCAGTATCTGGCTCAGTACAACAGCTGTATCAATCGGGTCGCTTGAATACGCTGCCAATATATCTATCGGCTCGGTATCACAATAATCATCCTGCAGTTTAAGCAGTGCGGAAGCGATTCTTTTACTGTTATTCTTAACTTTTTCGCGTATTGCTGCATCATTTTCGCTGACTGACAGATTGACTCCTGCCGCAGCACATTTATTGTAGAAATTGTTTATCTCGTTGATGATATTCTTTATGTCGGAAGATTCTATTTCGTCGTCCTCCTCAAATCCAAAATAGGGATAAATAACGTCAAAAGTTTCCTTTCCCTTTTTGCTTTCGGACTCTGCTGTTCTTTCAAGTCTCAGAACGATCTTGTTATAAAACTCGAGAATATCCTTTTTACCCTTGATCTTTTCATCGGAAGAATCTGTTATTTCCTGCAATTTCAGTTTATGTATCACCTTAAGAAATCTATCAAACAAGGTGGAGTTTAGAACAAATATCTTCGATTGACCGCTGTCACCCTGAACGATATTGAAGTAATTAATAAACTCCCGATAGCTGTCTTCGCACGCCTTGTTGTCGTTATAGATCAATTCTATTAACTGCTTCCATTCTGTGGAATGCCCTTTTGAATTGACAGCGGCACTGCTCTTCTTCTGATCGGCGTCAAGGAACTGAGGGCTTTGTACTCTCGTCAGGGAGCTTCCCTCGAACTTTCCATTGAGTATTCTTTTTACTATCTGTATTGCCGCTGCGGCTGATATATATTCCGGAATCTCACTTTCTTCCGCACCGCGCATTAATCGTACAAAAGCAGTCCTGTTTTTTTCAAGCCACGATGTAGCGACAAAAACAGCCGACGCAGAATCGGGGAAATTCCAAGAGCCTTTACCAAGATATTTCCATTTTGCAAAGCACAAGAGTAGCTGGTATGTTTCTTCGTTATCTTCAAGCACCATGAGGGCTTTATCCTGACCTACCTCCTGCCTATCAAACGCTACAAGCCGCAGACTTGAGTCTTTGACTTTGCGAACGCAGGAAAAAGGTACACCTTCCTGCTGCCAGTTTATCGACTGAAAAACGAAGTCACAAACAGCGTCTCTTACAGACTGAAAATTAAGTAGCATTCCTTTATCATGATGCCAAGAGACCGCGTTCTTTTTAAAGCTTTCATACTCCCGCTGCCGCTTCTCAATCTCGGGGTCGATAGCAACCTTAACGACCGACTCTGCTTCATCAGTTTTTGAAGTTAATTGTACCGATTCTTCATGCACTGCAGCTTTCTTGGCAATGGTAGTTTGCTTTATATATTCCGCAAAAACTCCGAAACCCAGATCCAAATATATTTGCTGATCGATTCCGCCGATACGATCGTCATCTGTCAGCTCAATACTGCCGTTACCCCAAAATCCGATAAAACTCAGAAGACGACTTCTGAATTTGCTTTTTTCTTCGATATCAAGTGATGAAACAATATTGCTTATTCTCGACTCTACCGATTCGGGAAGATTGTATCGCCAATCAGAACAAAAATGCGGAAAAATATCCTTTGAGTAGATTATCTCCTGAACTGCACTGCTCAATATATCTTGAAGAATGTATCTAGGTGTTTTATGTGAAGGCATGGCGTTATACAGCTTTACAACAGCAGTTCTGTTAAACGGAAACAGACTGAGTTTCTTTCCGTTTATATCGTAGTAACCCCAGCTATCTGCACGCACATCATTGTGTACAGGCATATCGGTCGAAGCGGCACCGCCTGTGACCCAATCTCTCAATTCGTTGCTATCTACGGATATAGCGTTCAGATATTTCGCAACGAACTGAACAAGGTCATCTTCATAGTCGCCTATAACTCCATCGTTTATAGTGATCTTTTTCGTAACACGATCTTTGTAATTGTTTCTGAACTCACGGTAGTACTCACTCGTGGTTCCCACAACCGAAATAAGCCGACACATTTCATACTCTTCATTCATTCCGGTATGATCGGTTATCAGTGCGCTAAGCAGTTCCTGGTTTATACCTGTAAAGGAAGTGATGTCTTCGATCAGAAGAATAAGATTTTTCCCACTTTTTTTAAGCGCCTGTCTTATCTCCCTAAATATCTGCTGAAAATCGCCCGATTCTATACCCGCGCTCGCACGAATGACTGTCTCAACAAAAGAGTTGAGATAATCAACCATAGTACGAACAAACGAGTTGTCGCCGTCCTCCTGTGGAATAAGCTTATTAGCCATTTTCACGGCATTCCTGTCGGCGCCTGACTCCTCTATCTCTTCGGCGAAATCGACGCTCAGGCATAAATCATCTATCTCAAAACGTGCGTTAACATCGAGTGCTACCGATCCTCCATCATTCGATATCTTTCTATATATACGATCGATTGGGCCGCCGTTTTCCATCATTTTTTCGGCGAACAGACTGTTATTCATCAAAGCAATCAAGTTTTTACGCTGATTGTTTCGGGGAATGACCAGTTCGTCCGTTGTCTCTCGCTCTTCATTTTCGATTTCAATTATAAATCTGTGATATATAGTAGATTTAAACTTCTGCTCCCCTATGGTCTGATCAGCCTTAACTAGCCGCTCGTATACATCCCTTCGCTCAAGGTTTCTGATCTCGTCGATCTCAAGCAACTGCTTTATCGTGCCTTTCAGCGTATTATCGCTTCTTCGGATAAGACGCACAACCTCGGTGTCATCATCACGCATCGCGAGCTTTGCGTGTATCCATCGAATAAAATGGGATTTACCAACGCCGCTCGAACCTTCGACAATGATCAGCTGATGCTTGTTTCTTGTCAATTCGTCTTCAAATATCTCGTAAAACAATTCTTCCTCGGATCCGTGTGATTCCGTCTGCCTTCCGTTATTGTTTGTGCTTACCGAAATATTTCTGAATGGAACATGAGTTGCCAAAAAATCACTGTGAGAGTTATTGATCGAATCTACTTTAAGGACTTCATTTATCCTCGATTTTGCTGTTTCGATATTCAATCATTTCACCCCCAAGTATGTTATGTGCGTTATCTCCGATGTATAAATATGTTCATCGTTTTTGAACAGATGCCAGACTTCCGCACTGTCCAGATTATGACTAAGCTTTATCTCCTGCTTGTCATTCATTAAACGCAGCGCATTTGACAGGGCAAGATTCAGCGTTCTGCTGTTTCTTGCATCCTCAACAGCTACATCTATCCCGGGGCAAAGATGGTCGAAGAACTCACTGACCGAATAATCCTTTCC
>CACYDO010000351.1 GCA_902773165.1 uncultured Ruminococcus sp.
ATGCTGCTTGTAACCGGCGCAAATAATAAACTCGTTAAAGCCATAATACGAATAGCCCTTCATAATGTGCCACAGAATAGGTTTGCCACCGATTTCTATCAATGGTTTTGGTTTGTATTTGGTTTCTTCGGAAATACGCGATCCAAAACCGCCTGCTAATATTACTGTTTTCAAATTACATCTCCTGTTTTCGATTCCATATCCAACTGTTATGGGACTTTTCCTCCCTTATCACCTCGTTATTCATCACGAAGTGATAGCTGTTGTGGAATCTATCAATACTAACTATGAAACGACAACACAAATAGGATAAAGAATGATTTCTATATAAATGGTAAAATGAACTAATAATTCCCGTAAATAAACGGACTGCCGCCGGTATATGCAAGACACAAGATAAGCCCTACCATCACAAAGAAAACGACAAGACCCCAGAATTTTGTCAAATCAAAAATCGGATAGAAGCCGTCAACAAAGCTCATATTCTTGTACTTGGCCTTCAAGCCTTTCTTATTAGAACGAACAGCAGCTGCAACAGTACATCCTACCACCAAAACGATATCTACGAACAGCCACAGATACGGCTGTTCCAATCCGCTGCGAAAGCTGAATATTCCGCTGATATATGTCCATGCGGATGAGATACTGTCGCTGCGGAAGAATATCCAGCAGAACGCTGTAAAAAGGAATGTCACAATTATCGAAATTACAGTACCGATCCAATGATGAACTTTCTCTCTGCTTTTAGTTATTGCCATCCAAAGCTTATGTACTGCCAAAGCAATACCATGCAGCAATCCCCAAACCACATAGGTCCAGTTCGCTCCGTGCCAAATACCGCCGATGACCATTGTCAATACCAAGTTGAGATAGGTTCTGGCTTTGCCTTTTCTGCTTCCACCGAGAGGAATATACAGATATTCCATCAGCCATGAAGAAAGCGTCATATGCCATCTTTTCCATAATTCGGTAACGTTGTGGGAAATGTAAGGCAGATTAAAGTTTCTCGGAAAGTCAAATCCTAATATTTTTGCTATTCCGATCGCCATATCGGAGTAACCGGAAAAGTCCAGATATATCTGTAGCGCATATGCGATTACTCCCAAGAACAACGTGAAACTGCCAAAAGCATTCGGCGTTGCATAGACCTGATTTACGAACACGGAAAGCCTGTCGGCGAGCACCAGCTTTTTGAACAGACCAAATACAAAAATCTGGATACCTGGCGCAAAAGACTTAGCACCGACAACTCTGCGGCTGTTCGCCTGCTTAATGAAATCTCCGCTTCGCTGAATTGGTCCGGAAGTGAGTTTTGGGAAGAACGACAAGTATAGCGCGACATTAAGAATTCCCTGCACCTCAACCTTTTCACGTTTGACATCCACCAGATAACTGATAGCGCTAAAGGTATAGAACGAAATACCAAGCGGCAAGATGATATTCAGCGCGTTATAGTCGTTTCCGATTATCCTGGCAAATGATTCAATAAAGAAATTAGTATACTTAAAGAAAGCCAAAGCACACAAGGACATAACAATACCCAGCGGTATCAGCTTTGTCTTCTTGGCGCATAGCCATGTTATCAGCGTTAACCCCATCATTACCAACGCAAATCGGGAATCGACGTAGATCACAAAGAAATAGCTCGATACGAGCAAGACGATATTGGACGCTAACGCTGCCGCTTTATCATTTTTGATCGCTTTAAAAAATATGTAACTCAGCAGGAACGCGATGCCCACCAAAGCAAAGAATGAAAGACTGGTCATTGACGACATACTCAGCCCTCCAATCCGGTAATGATATCATAGATACCATCGGCTATTGCCTTGTGCCCATATTTGTTCAAATGGGCAAACGCTGCTATTTCTCCGGTGATAAAGCCATGTGGTACATGATGATCCTCGTTGTACATTCTTTCAAAACGATCTGTCATATTTAAAAAAGCTATGTTATGTTGTTTAGCGAAAACATCAAAGACGTCAGCTTTATCGTTATTGGTAAAAGAAATGCTCCCATCCTTGTTTAGCTTCTCAAACGGGTGAAACATTATAATAATCTTTGTATGATATTGATTCTGCAATTCTTCAAGATATGACATCAATTGTTCGTATTGCGGATATGAAGTGAGCAAATCTTCATCTTTTACAGATTTATTATTCTTTGACCGTTCTGCTGTTCCCGGATTATTTGAGGAACTTTTTGTTTTTGAGAGCTCAGGCAACAACATTTCCAGCATTCCTGAGTCCAACTGATGAAAAAACTGTCTGAACGCGGGAATCTTCTGTAATGTGGCAATTAAACCGGAATCATATACAGGCGTTTTCTCTACAGTATTATTTAAAACCGCATCAACGCCCTCTTGGGTGAGCGCAATATCATCGGTTTCGATAATAACATATTTGGGCACATTATCATATAGAGATAAGGTTTTAGGCAAGTATTGGCACACCTTGTAAATCGTGTGTCCCGAAATACCCATATTGTACACAGTGTATTTTCTGTCAAAGTTTTCAGAAAGATAATAAGCAGTATTTTCTTTTTGATTCACATTTTTACTCTCGATATGTGAAGAACCTAATAAGATAATGTCGGGATTGTCAACTACCTCAAGATTATTGTACCCTTTCTCATCCATCTTGCCGAAAGAAATGCCTTCACTCATGTTTGACCAAAGTGAATCCGGTTTCCAGACATAGTCAGTATTTCCCTGCGGATTCTTGACCCGCAAGGGACTCGTGCTATATATTGAAGTAATAAATGAAAGGATAACGACAGCGAGAACAGCTGCCCCGATCATTTTTCCGAGTTGTTTTATTGCTTTCAAATCATTTCTCCCGAATGACTAGCTTACAAATCTTTAAAACAATCCCCACTCTTTGTACATCTCGTGGAGTTCGTTGACTTTTTTATAATCGATATGCTTGGCGCTTTCGATTTCGCCTTTGACCTCTTTTCGGCGATGAACACCGGAATACCACAGGCGTTTTGCCCAGTAATACGGCAGTTTTGCGGGATGTTTCTTCAGCGCAGGATAGCGCGTTTCCATCGAGCTTTTTGTCGGGAAAGCACGCCTCAGCACATACCCGACTGTTCCCGGTTTCTTCTCGCCGCGCATGACTTCGTTATTGACAACGAAGTTATCGCTGTTGCCGTAAGCGCCGCAGGACATGATATACTCAGCAAACTTCTCATAGGATTCGTCGGGATACTTGATCTCTTCCCCATCGAGCCAGCTGAGCGCCAGTTGATAAGCGCGTTCGGCAAAGGTCGTCAGACCAAACGCGGCAAAATCCTCATCCATGCGCTTTATATCCAACTGATCCGCGAACGCCTTTCTGTATATCCACAGATCCATAAAGGCACGAACGCCGATACCTCCGTCATCCTTGAGGTGCTTCGCCATATGCGCCACCATATATACGTAGTACAGCTCTTTGTCCATTTTGTGTAAATAGTGATAGTTATCCAACTTTTCAGTCCGTTTCCAGATATATTGGCGACTATATTTATTGTTGATAACATCGTTCCAGCCATCCTCATACTGAAAGAGATTCTTATGCATTTCAAGGGTTACAAACGGCTCTTTGTTGTACACATTATCCTTTTTGCCCCCGTAGGTGACTGTCTGGAAGCCTCGGTTGAGAATAATACGATGGATCTTTTCCTGATCAGAAGAACGAATAAAGATATCTGTATCGGCGCGGGAACGCAAATCAGTTCGCGGATATAAATCCTTCATCACCCATCCCTTAAGCATAATGGCAGGGATACACTGCGCTTCAAATTCGTCAATCAGTTTCTCGACCTCGCTGATCTGGTTAGCGTCCTGTATCACTTGAGCGATCGAATCCTGTTCCAATCTCTCAAGTGCTTTTTGGGTAGGCTTCTCCTCATCGGGCAGCATTGAAATCGCTTCAAATATCAAATTGTCAACGCGGTGGGAAGCGGACAGCCTAAGTATCTCGCGCCAGTTGATCTGACTGCCGTGATATGGCTTTCCTTCTACCGCCGATTTCAGCAAGCCAACAAAGTCAGCAATCGTTTTTTGCGGCAAGGTCATCCTCTTTTCTAATGAATATATATACTGATCTGCATACCAAGAACATTATAATTCCGATGAAAGCTCCTAATGTATTATTGAATAAATCATCCATCTCGAATAACCCGGCTCTCAAAAGGAGCTGACAAACTTCAATACATAACGAAAAGCCTAATGAAATCAATAACGGAATTATAATTCGATGCTTTTTGGAGATAGCTGCAAGTGAAAACCCGATCGGAACAAACATAAATATGTTCTGCACCACAGATTTTAACATAGGCTGATCATGCTCAGCGAATATCCTGTGATAACAGCTGAACAGTTCCAGATTATAGATCATGTCATCTGTTTTGTAGGAGCGCCTGCCCAATACCGTGAACAGCAGAACGATCGCTCCCCAGAAAAAGAGAACGATACAAGCCGCTCTTTGCGCTTTGTCAAATATGCCCTTTTTATACAATTTGACCGCAAGAAACACACCGAATGCCATGATCAACAGATCGATGGTCAGTCGGATGAAAAAGATCACGGGAAAGTAGTAGTAGAGGGTGTAAAGTGAAGAAAACATTTAATCTATTAAATAATATGTAATATCAAAGTCTCCAATAACTCAGCCCTGA
>CACYDO010000352.1 GCA_902773165.1 uncultured Ruminococcus sp.
CAGTCCGTCGTTGAGAAGCGGCTCGTATTCAAAACGATTTTTCATACCGCCGATCGACGTTGTATTTGAAACAAAGCCGACAACGAAGTCGTCTTCTATCTCTATCTCCTCGCTTTCCACCTTGATGTGGTAGTAGGAATAGTTTTTCAGCCGCTTGATAGCCTCTATGATATACGCAGCATGACCGAGCTGATTTTTCATCTTCTGAGGTGTTTCGTAGGATACGTCGGTAAACATTCCGAACGCCGAGATATACAAGTACGGATTTCCATTGAATCTTCCGCAGTCGCAGTTGATAGGCGACCCCGAAACGATTTTCCTGGCTGCTTCGGGAATTTCAAACGGAATTTCCAGACTTGCCCCGAAGTCATTTGTAGATCCGCATGGGATATATCCGAGCGTAACTCTGTCTTCCTTCGGCAGATCAACAACGCCCTGTATCGCTTCGCTGAGCGTTCCGTCACCGCCGCAGACTGCAACGACATCAAACTCTCCGCAGCGAGATACTATCTGATCGTGAGCGTCATAGCGCTTCTGAGTGGGATACACCGTAACGTCATATCCGCCCTTTACGAGTATATCAACCACCTGCCAAAGCTCCTGGCGGATCATGGATTTTCCGGAAGATGGATTGAACATCAACAACAGTTTTTTCTTTTTTGTTTTCATCGTGATCATCACCGTCATCTAATATTATTATGGGCAGAATATGTTTTCAGCACCTGCTTTGCAACCTCAAGCTTTGATATACGCATATCCATTGCCTGTTTTTCAATATATTTATGTGCGCGCTCCTCGGATAATGCAAGGTACTGCATTAGCAGGATCTTCGCGCGATTTATAAGCTTTGTTTCCTCCAGGCTTGAACGCAAACGTTCATTTTCCTGCGAAAGCCCCTCATATCTTTTCTGAGCCGCCCTTACAACGCCCATCAGCTGACGAAACAGCGGCTTGTTTATCGGCTTCGAAACGACAACAACTCCGTGTTCTGATACACGCCTGCCGATCAGAGAGGCTTTATCAGCCGCAACAAGCAGCAGCACGCCGCAGATCGTGTCTGTGCTGACCTTTATCGCAAGATCAACGCCGTCATCGTCTTCGAGCGGCGAATTTATCACTACAAAATCAAACACTGCATCGTTGGCAAATTCCAGAGCGCTCTGTGCGTCGCTTACCACTGCGCCCACTTCGCAGGAATTTTCTTCAAGCAGAGATTTAACAGCATTGACTGCCGATGAAAGCTTCGACACAAGCAAAGCCTTGTTTTTCATTATACATCACACCTTGCGTAATAGGTACACGTAACAGGTACATCAGTAGTTTCCCAAAAAAGAGAACTCGGGAAGCTCCTCGGAAAGCGCACAGAGCATTCGGCGATTATTTGCGTTTTCACGAACATTGCCGATAAAATCGAGGTAAAAAAGATAATCAAACTGAGAATCAGGTATCGGTCGTGATTCTATCTTTGTTAAGTCAAATCCGTGAGAAGCAAATCGGCTCAGCACCGTATACAGCGAACCGGGGCGGTTATTTAATGTAAAGCACAGAGAGATCTTGCTTGACTTCTCCGTAATTATTGCCTTCTTTGAGATAACAATAAACCGCGTGCAGTTATTGTCGTTGTTCTGAATATTTTTATCCAGAACCTTTAAACCGAACTCGTCAGCCGCGCGTTTTGTGCAGATAGCCGCCCAATTTATACGCTTTTCCTCGGCAACTGTCTGAGCCGCCGCAGATGTACTGCCGATTTTCTTCTTGTGAAAGCCGTTTTCGCTGATGAATAGTGAACACTGCGAAAGTCCCTGCTCATGCGAAAGAACGTATTCGATATTTGAGATATCTGTCTGCGGTATCGCGCAAAGACAATGCTCTATCGGAAGATCGGTTTCTCCAACGATAAAATAGCGATATTTAAGAATAAGATCGTAAACACGCGAAACCGAACCTGCCGAGCTGTTCTCTACCGGCAGAACTCCGAAATCACAGCGGTCGGAAGCAACTGCTTCAAAAACCTTGTCGAAATTCTTCTCCAGGCTGATCTGTGCATTCGGAAAGAAATTAAGCGCAGCTAAATGAGAATTAGAGCCTGCCGCACCAAGGCAAGCTATGTTCCACGAATCGCTACGGCGGTCAAGCTCAGTTTCGGCATTTTCTATCGTCTGCTTCAAAGGGCTGTCTGCGCCGATGATACCGTACTGAAGCTCTCTTGAAAGAGCCATGATGTTTCCGTAGAGCAAACGCGCGTACTTTCCGTATTCTCCCGCCATATTTTCAACACGTTCAAGAACCTGCTCTTCACGCGCAATATTCAGTATCGGGGTTTTGGTTCCTTTTTTGCTTCTTGCAACAGCCGCAGAGCAGTCCATGCGTTTTTTAAACAGATCTATAAGCTGCTCGTCTATCTGATCTATCTCATCTCTGATATTTTTAAGCTCCATTGTAGTAACTCCTCAAATCAAATTCATCAGCGCAACTGCCGCTGCCGACTCAATAACAGGAACTGCGCGCGGCACTATACACGGGTCGTGTCTGCCCTTGATTTGCAGCGTTGTATCCTTATGCTGCTGAAGGTCTACCGTTTTTTGCTCCTGAGAGATAGACGGAGTGGGCTTGATTGCTGCGCGGAAAATTATAGGCATTCCCGAGGTGATCCCACCGAGTGCTCCGCCGTGATTATTCGTCCTCGTGCGGATCTCTCCGTTATCATTGTAATAAAACTCATCATTATTCTGCGAACCTCTGAGCGCCGCACCTGCAAATCCCGAACCGAATTCAACGCCCTTTACGGCAGGAACTCCGAATACAGCCGCTGCAATGATATTCTCCACGCCGCCGAACATCGGGTCACCTACACCTGCCGGCATACCCTGAACGATACACTCAACTATACCGCCTATGCTGTCGCTGCTCATGCGGGCAGCTTCAACCTCAGCACGCATGGCGTTTTCACGGCTTTTATCAACAAGGGCAAATTTTTCTGTATTCAGCGCTGCGATCAGATCATCTGAAATGCCCGTTGGTTCAAAGGGTTCATCGCAGACGCTGCCGATCGAATAAATATGAGCGGCGATATCTATCCCTCTGCGCTTTAGAATCTGTCGGGAAACTGCGCCTGCAAAAACAATATTCGCCGTAAGCCTGCCCGAGAAATGACCGCCGCCTCGGATATCGTTATTTCCGCCATAGCGAACGAAAGCCGCATAGTCAGAGTGACCGGGACGAGGTGCAGCTAACAGATTTCCGTAATCTCCCGAGCGCGTATTTGTATTTTTAATTATTGCGCAAAGCGGTGCGCCTGTCGTTTTATCGCCGAGCATACCCGAAAGTATCTCGGGCATATCGGCTTCCTTGCGCGGAGTTGCTGTTTTGTCGCCGCCCGGTGCTCTGCGCTGCATCTGGCGGTAAACCTCCTCCATGTCGATCGTTTCGCCCGAAGGAAGACCGTCGATCACAACTCCGATCGCCGCTCCGTGGCTTTCGCCGAAAACTGATATTCTGAGCTTACTGCCAAATACAGATCCCAATTAGATCACAAACCTTTCAACTATTATATCTCACAAGCTTGTCAAGCTCCTCAAAGAAGCTGCCAAACGACTTGCTTATACTTTCTTTATCCGATATAGTAACGCCGTCAACAGAATTCAAAGCAGCTATCGCCATTGACATCACTATGCGGTGGTCGTTGCAGCCGTCGGCGCCCCCTCCGCGCAGCGTATCTTTTCCGCAAATAATCAAGCCGTCTTCTGTTTCCTCAATATTTGCGCCGCAGGACGAAAGAGCATTTTTCATAGCGGCAAGGCGGTCGCTCTCTTTAAGTCGAACGCGCTGTGCGTTGTAAATTCTCGTTTCTCCCTCGGCAAATGCTCCGCACACAGATAATATCGGAACAAGATCGGGTATCTGTGAAGCGTCTATATTTATGCCGTGCAGCTTATTTTTCCGACAGTGAACGCCGTTTTCCGTCATATCTATCTGTGCGCCGAAGCGGTTCAGAAGCTCTGCTATCTCCTTATCTCCCTGACGGGAATCAGATCTCAGACCGCAGACCTCAACATCACCGCAAAGCGCAGCTCCTGCCAGAAAAAATGCCGCCTGTGACCAATCGCCTTCCGTTGTATAATTACACGGAGTGTATTTCTGATTTCCCTTAACAATAAAATCGCCGTTTTCTTCGATGATCTCCACGCCGAAACGCTTCTGCACATTTATAGTCATATCTATGTAGCCCTTAGACTGCAAGGGCGAAGTCAGGTGAATAACGCTGTCGCCGTCAAGAAGCGGAAGAGCGAACAGCAGACCCGTAATAAACTGCGAGCTTATATCCCCCGGTACTTCATAAACTCCGGGCAAAAGCTTACCGCTTATCTCAAAGGGCAAGCCGCCCTCTGTGCGGCATTTTACGCCGTGTTCGGGCAAAAGCTTTGAAAATACGCCGAGCGGTCTTTGAGGAAGTCTTCCTTTTCCGTTAAATACGGCTGAAACTCCGCCTGCCGCCGCTACAGGAATAAAAAATCTGACTGTAGAACCCGATTCGCGGCAGTTAAGCTCTGCGTTATCCTTTTCAAACATATGCTGTGCGCATACAACGAGCTTATCCTCGTAAATTCCGACGTCTGCGCCGAGAGCTTTTACGCAGTCGATCGTTGCCAATATATCCTCCGAATACGCAACAGGCGATATTTCGCAGCGTCCGCGTGAAAGCGCTGCACAGATGATCGCCC
Source organism: uncultured Ruminococcus sp. (assembly GCA_902773165.1). Lineage (GTDB taxonomy): Bacteria > Bacillota > Clostridia > Oscillospirales > Acutalibacteraceae > RUG592. The sequence goes on from CACYDO010000352.1 coordinate 4,722, forward strand.
TGTGTACATCGCTTTTTGACGGCGGTGCAGTGACCTTTCCGAAAAGCGTACCGGGCATTACCTTTACATCAGACATTAATGATCGCCTCCTACTCTCCGAGAGCTTCTTTTATAAGCCGCGCTGATTTCAGCTGGTTTCTGAGCTCATTTTCATTGCCCTCCGCAATAAGCCTGCGGAACATTTTCAGATTATCTACAAGAATATCTATCTCCGCACAGAGAGGGTCTTTATTATCGAGAAACAGATCTGTCCACAGATTCTCGTTGATAGACGCAACGCGGGAAACATCTCTGTAGCTGCCTGCCGAAAATCCCTTATGATTCGGGCAGCATGGACTTTTTACGTAAGAACACGCAAGCACATGGGGCAGCTGCGAGGTAAACGCGATCATTCTGTCATGCTCGGCAGGGTCGGCAACGCGGATAGAACCGAAGCCTATCTCCATCGCCCTGTCCGCCAGGAGCTTAACAGCCTCGTCCCCCGATCCGCACGGAACTATGATATAGCTTGCGCCCTTGAACAATTCGGAATCGGCTGCTTCATACGAGAATTTTTCTTTTCCTGCCATCGGGTGAGAGCCGCAGAAGGTCAGCCCGTGAGCGCGGCAAATTTCGGTTAGTCTGCCGCAGATCTCGCTTTTTATTCCGCAAACGTCTGTAATAACACAGTGCTTTGAGAACTTATCGGCATTTTCTTCGATAAACGCCACTATATGCTCGGGATACGTACACATATACACGATATCGGCTTTGCCTAAGCTTTCGGGCGTTCCGATCTCGTGAACAGCGCCGTCTGCAAGTGCCCGTTCAAGCGTTGCCTGCGTTCTGTTTATTCCGATAATATGGTGGTCTGTATATTTCGAAAACGCCTTAGCAAGCGAACCTCCGATTATTCCCAAACCAACGATAGCTATATTCATAAATCATTTCTCCACTAATTGAATTATACAAAAATTAAAATCCCTCTGCCGATCAGCGCAGGAATCACCTTACTGCGCTGCGGTCATCTTTCAAATATCTTAGACGCATACACGAACGCCGAAAGCACAGACATCGCCGTCATGCTTATCCGTGCAGTTTTTGCAAGCGCGTAAATAACGGCGTTTGTCTTTTCCCTGTCGGAAGCATTTTGTATAAGCAGACCGAGCGCCGCCGAGCCTGATACGATCAGAGGAACGCAGTATCGCATATTCTCTGTGCAGACCTGCGGATACCTGATACAGAACACCAGGTAATTTATAAACACGACTGCAAAAGTCAGCGTAAACAGCAGCTTCAGTTCAAGAGAAAGCTTCTCTCTTTTTCTCCACATCAACACAACAGCCGCAGCGGATAAAACCGCGGTGACCGCCCCGGCAAAAAACAACGCAGTGCAGAAGGACTGCATAGTTATACTGTTATTAAAAAACGTTTCCTCGTCAAACATCGCATTTTTCATCAGTGCGATCACAGGATTGTACTCATTATACTCTGCGCCGTTCCACTCCCACTGAGTAAACGGAGAGGAGAACTGATGCAGCGAAAAATCCAACAGCCTTTTCACAGGCGAAACGTCTATATATTGACCCGAACGCTCGGAAAGCTTCGGAACATATCCGGGCGGCATACCGAATTTTATATAATTCCTTATAGACCAACAAAGCCCCAGCGGAACGCAGATCACTCCGAAAACAAAGAACTGAGCTATCAGCCTTTTTCGATTTTTCTCTTTGATCAGAGCTACAAGGAAAACCGCCGCCACAGCAGGTGCAAGAAGCCCCACCGTCAGCTTTGTAAGCATACCCAGCCCTATCGCAAACGCTATTGCAACAATGCTGCCAAAGCTTTTCTTTTCCGCCCATCTGACTGTAAACAGAATTGCAGTCACCGCAAAAAGCGAGGACAGCATATCGTTATTAAAGCTGCCCGAAAGAATTATCAGCGTTGGGTGAAATGTTACCGCAGCCGTCGCTGCCGTCAGCGCCCTATCCTTTAGCCCTATCCGTTTCATTATGCGGTATGATAAAATGCAGAAAACGCTCGAATACACTGCTGAAACAGCTTGCAGAACATTTGGCGCGAGCCGGATATAATCCAACCCAATCGCTTTGACAATGCTTAAAATAACTGCGCTGATAATGTGGTGAAGCGGAGGGTGGTAAAATTGCAGATGATCTCTGGGGTCGGAATCAGGCAGACTGTGGTTTTCCATCAGGTACATTATATAACCCGAATGATTGGAATTCTCTTTGTAGAACCTTCCGGCGTCATGCTGACGCTGATAATCCTTTGTGTAAACCACATACATCAGTCTTAAAATACAGCCGCTGACAAGCATAAGAATGCATATTCTTTCAGCTGTAAGCCTACCTTTTTTCTTTAAAAACAAACCGTATCCCAACGGAAAAACGAGCAGCAGCGTTAATAACACTGCTGTCACGACAGAAACCTCTTCCATATAGCAGGAATGCTCCTTTATTAATTATTACTTCGGCAACTAAATAATCGTAAATAAACAAATCTTCGCTTGACCGCAGGCGGTTGCGCCCGAGTTTATTTGTAACGATAGTTACCGCCGCATATTTAATTATTTCTTCCTTTAGCCAACTAACCGGGCTTTTAATGCGAAGCGCTGCGCGCTCCTGCACCCCGACAAAGCTTTACGGAACATTTCGCGATGATCGTAAATCGGATTATTTAAACATTAATAAAATCACAGCGCGTTGTATATCGACAATATTTTAAGACATACTTTTCGCGGTGATTCCTCAGCGTCTATCACATAATCTGCCGCCCTGTTGTAAAGCGGTATTCTCTTATTAAGCAGCATTTTTACGGCGCGCTCCTTGTCGTCCTGCTGCAAAAGCGGACGGGTAGAATCATTTTTCAGTCTTGTCAGAACGGTTCTTGACGAAACGTTGAGAAGAAAAACAACTCCATTTTTCTTCAAGGCACGCATATTATCCTCATTGAGCAGCGTTCCGCCGCCTGTTGAAATAACCGTTCTTTTCAGCTGCGAAAGCTCCGCGCAGACCTCTTTCTCACGGCTGCGGAAATAATCCTCGCCGTATTTTTCGAACATCTCGGAGATCTTCATACCCTCCTTTTGCTCGATATACGCGTCGGTATCAATAAATCTGGTTCCCATTTTTTCAGACAGCAGCTTGCCTATCGTGCTTTTTCCGCTGCCCATAAAGCCGCAAAGGATCAGATTTTTTTTCATATCTTCACGCCCTTTATTTCTTCAAATTCAGGAAACAATCCTCAGCAAGTTTTTCGATATCCTCCGCATTGAACTGCGAACCGTTCCATATTGTCTGAGCAGCCGCTGCCTGATAGACAAGCATCGTCATGCCCGTTATAGCCTTAATATCGCGAAGACGAGCTTTTTTTACAAGAAGCGTTTCGGAAGGATTGTATACCGCGTCAAACACAGCGCCTGAGGCGGAGATAACGTCGTCTCCCACAACACAAGCGTCCGTATTCGGGAACATTCCCACGGGAGTTGCATTGATAAAAAGATCGCTTTCGCCGTGAAAATCCTCGGTAACAAAAACAGCCGCAGTACCTTCTCCGAAACGAGAATTCAGTGTTTCCGCAAACATGATCGCTCCGTCAATCGCTGATCTGCATTCAAGCAAGTTAACCTTGCAGCCCCTGCTTACACATGTATTTGCAAAAACTCTTCCTACTCCGCCGCAGCCTGCGATAGTAACCGTTTTTCCCATATCTATACCGGCATTTTCAAGAGCCATTGTAAAGCCTATGCCATCTGTCGTATATCCCTTTGAGTGAACAGTACCGTCCTCATTCTTTGTAAACTTGATAGTATTGACAGAGCCGTAAAGCTCCGCCGTTTCGTCCAATTCATCAGCAAGGCGCATAACAGCCTGCTTGTGAGGGATCGTCGCATTAAATCCGTCAAGCTGCGAAAGAGCCGAAGAAAACTCCCCGGCGAGATCCTCGGGCGTGATATCGTAAACTGCATACTCACCTTCAACACCTGAAAGCTGCATAAGTCTTGCGTGGATAAACGGTGACAATGTATGACCTATCGGGTGACCGATAACTCCGTATTTTTTCATATTAAATAACCCCCTGAATTCATCACAGTGACGCTGCCGCACTTTCAAACAGAGCGATATCGTCATTTATATCCGCCTGAATGCGCGCTGCCTGTTCAGCTATGCTGCGAACCTTATTCGGCGCGTCATTCACAGCGTCATCAATTTTTTTCTTAGTCATATCTCCGGTAACATGTTCGGTAGACGTCATAATACCTTCAAGCTGTGCAAGAACGTAGCCGAACTTTGAAAGAGTATTATCCAGCTCCAGCATACCGGAAGCTATTTTCTCGCCAAGCTTGAAAAATTCGTTATCAAGGCGCACAAGATTCCATGCTTTTCGGTGAGTATCGTCAAGCTCGCTGCCCGGCATACTGCGGATATCCTCGTAAACGTTCGGATTAGCAAGCTTGTCAGTCAGAAAATCGTTGTGGATATTATCGTAGATCGGAACAAGTCTTTCGTTGTACCGCTTCATTGCGGTCTTGTTCTGAGCTATGACCTTGTCGATCGCTTCGGCTATCTCAATAAGACCTTTAAAGCGCTCAAGGCTGCTTTCTCTCGAAACGAACAGCGCATATCGCTCTGATTTGTCAAGCTCCGGCGCTATCGGCGCAAGGCAGTACGATGTTGCATAGTACAGACCCATCGAGCAAGCCTGAACGGAATACAGATAAGCGTTATTCAGCGATGATTTCAGCTGCTTTGAGAAATAATATATACAGCGGTCGATAAGCTCGGTTTCCTTTTCATCGAAATCGGAAGCGCCCTGTCCCAGGATATAATTCTGGACAGATCTGACCTGAACCTTAATATTATTTAATATTTCGTCACCAAAACGAACAACTGTTTCGCCGTTTACACGCGATCTTACCGAAGCACGCATAAGATCATCTTCCATAGAAAGCCACTCGAAATCTATCGACGCAAGCTCTGTATAAGCCTGATAGAGCTTAAAGCGATTGTCCTTTAGCTCAGACATCGCGATATCCATCACCTCTGCGCCGGTCATTGGCATTTGCTGTTTATTTTTATTGTTAGACCTGAAAAAAGCCATCGCTGCCCTCCTTGTAAAATGTTAAAATAGTGAGATATCAGAATAATAAGACACAAAAAAAGTATATTAAAGCAGCCGCCGTCAATCTGCAAGATATCCGACAGGCATGCTATAGTCTGTAAAATTAATCATAGGATCATCGGGTTTGTAAGTAACCTCGATGATATCCCCCGGATTTACCGCGTTAGGATCGTAAACGTAGCATTCCCCGGAATACAGGTTCCCGGTGTCGGGGATCGTAAACTCATAAAACACCTTATAGCGGAATTTACGCACTTCGAGAGAGGCGGCATTTTGCTCCTCCTCCAGCTTTTCGGGAGATTTGTAAACGACCTCATTGGCGGTATATTTTTCAACAGGAGATATATCTCCCTTTTTGAGAGTCGGCTTCGTTGTATCGACCTTCTTCTTTTTTCCGTTGATATCTGTGGTATCAAGGTCCTCATTCTTGACGTAACGTTTAAAATAATACGCAACCTTCTCAACAGAAACGACTGTACCCATAGTGATCTTATATTTTTTATATCGTTCTGTGATATTTTTCGGGCGTTTACTTCTTTTATGCTCCGCAATAAGCAGCACTATCGCGGTAACGTTAGCCAAAATAATGATACCCGCCAATACGATCGTAAGTATGTTTACCGTTTGCACCACACTGTATGCAGTGCCAGAGGTTTCAACGGCCTCAGAAACGGCTTGCCCGAATACAGCCTCATTATCTGTCAATGCATCGAGAAAATACGGCATACGCCTTCATCTCCTTTACGACAAAATAGAATTTCCGGAAATCCCCTTTTTATTATACACTTTACGGTTTTTTATGTCAACAAAAAATACGCCGGGCGGGCGGCGTGTCGCCGCTGACTGTTCCGATTTCACTTTACTGTAACGGTCAGTTGGTCTCCGCGTTTTGTGGCGACCACTGATATTTTATACTATCCTTGACCGCCACACGAACAAATTACGTACTAATATAAATTGCAAACGCGGCAATAAGCTATTGTCAGTCAAAAACCTCAGCGGAACTGCAGGCAGCTGACTACTGAGATTATACGGAGTATATGGCTTTTATTATGTGTATAGATAGATTACCTTCATGTTTATAATTACTTGTTATCACATAAATTTTATTAGATGAAATAAAGTATCTCCTATCACAGCAAGGTAAGTAAGATCTTATCACTAAAGCAAAAAAACGCCTTCAAAGCATAGCTTCAAAGACGTTTTCTGGTGGGAGAGGGTGGATTCGAACCACCGAAGCCGAAACAACAGATTTACAGTCTGCCCCATTTGACCGCTCTGGAACTCTC
>CACYDO010000353.1 GCA_902773165.1 uncultured Ruminococcus sp.
ACTCATAATCAATCACATGAAATACACAGAAGCTGCATATTGAATCTGATTGATTTTTCATACTGTGAGAAAGCGGCGAGCAGGTCTCCCCTGCTCGCTGATTTTAAGAAATGAATGTTAGTGACACGAACGCACTGGCTCCGAAGACACAACATGGATACAATGAAAGCAAGGATGACATCTCAGTCACGAACGCTTTGGTTCAAAGGGATGATGACACGTCAGTCCAATTACTGCTTCCATTATAGCTTAAGTAACGAATGCGTGTAACCCCCTGCCGGATGCGAGGGGATTAACCGACAAATATATTGTAACAAGAGATACGTTATGCAGCGTCATTGCCGGGGGCAGAAGTGTTATATCGAGATTGCAACAGTTACAAGAAAAAACCAATGCTTTCATTATCGGGGAGCCCGACTATCGAGCCGCGGTCAAGAAGAATATTGAATATTTCGCACGATGTCTCGGGAAGAAGTGTACAGTCATGACATGAAGCATAATTAAGCGATTTATATCCCTGTGATGTTGAGGTAATACACAGAGGATCTCCACTGCACCATTTTGCCCGTTCAAGCATATTGTCAATGATCTGTTCAAGAAGATCTGCGTTATCGGCTATGCTTATCAGACCTCCGAGACTGCAGTCGCTGTCAGATGACGAAACATATATCAAAACACCGCACATAATGATTTTTCCAGAGTTTTTATCGTATTCACTGTATATCTTTTCGTGGATAGACGCCGCACTGTAACCGCAGCTGTTTGATATCTCCCTGATAAACAAATGAGAAAACGTATGCAGCATAACATACATAGGAAGATATCCGCTGAATCCCGTGAATCTCGATTCGGAAAAATTTTCTTCCATTTTGCTGTACCTTTCACCGATCCCTTGCAACCAGGTTTTTACTGCGTTTTCGTTAAATTGAATGAATATCCCCTCACCATGCAGTTCAACGGCGGGGAGCCATTCTTTATCCTTATACTGAAACACCGGAGCCATACTGCTTTCCGAACGAAAAACTCGGGAAAAGCCGCAGAACGCCTGCGTGATCGTCAACCGGTCTACAACGGTTATGCGAGAAATATGTGGTTTATATTTTCCGGGAATGTCGGATCTATATGACGAAAAAGCGTGATCCCGGTATTCTTCCGATTGGCTCAAAACAATGTACTCATCATTCAAAACGTCCTGATATGTACGAAAAGATGCGCTGCTCTTATGAGCTTTTACATAATTCCACGCTCTGAGAATTATATCATCCGAAGATTCCTTTATCGTTTGAGATGATGCGGTATTTCTTATCGTTATCGGAATGACATTTTCGGGAATATTTATCAGAAAATCATAGTTTTTAAGGCAGTAATTCTCCAGTTCCTTGCTCCATGGAGGAATAAGCAACGCCGACTTACATATCGGGAAATACACTCCTGATGATGAACGCAGACGAACTTTAACGGGCTTTTTACAGCCGTATCTTGCGAGTGCGGCAGGATTGCGAAAATGCGGGTATAAACAGCTGCAATTGTAATTCTTAAAGGCACTGTCTGTAAAAATAAGCTCCATACCTCGCTGTTCTCCGCATTCGAGACATTCTCCGCGAAGCCCTGCAAGATCATTTCGGTTATTGACATTCTTTAGCGCAAGCCTCGGAGACGACTTCCCTGATTTGCATTTTTTGCCCCTGTGTATCCACCAATCATAAGGAAAATCTTCCATATGACCGCTACTGCATATCATCACAAATCTTGACGAAACAAGATTTCCTTTGCAGGCTGGGCATTTATGTCTGTCCTTTGACGAAAGCTCTTTTATGTCAAATATTTTGCCGCAAGCAGGCGTAGAACAGATAAGCTTCTCTGGAAAAATATATGATGCAACCGTTTTCGGTTTTGAAAACCTGTTTGATGTTGACGCTGTTTTCGGAGACACAAAAAACTTTTTTCCGGTAATTATGCTCAAATTTTCATTATACAGCTTTCTTTCATCAAAATCAGGGTCGTTCTGCCAATAGTCCGGTGCAGCAATTATCACTGTATCGTCTACGAAATCCACTATAGCTCCGAAGCTGAATGTTGTAATAAGCTGGCTTTTTCGCACCGAACCTACAAACAGCTTTTCGTCTTCTCTGATAACTGGTGTTTGTACAGCTGTAGAAATATGATTTCTGTTTCTGAAAGACGGTCTTGCCACATTCATCACCTCTTTGTAAAGTAAACATTGACACTTGGTTCAACATTTCTAACCGAATTCAGAACAACAGGAGTTTCTTCATTTACCACATTTTCTGCAGCTTTCAAAAGGCTGGTATCTTCATTATGATAATCGTAATACACAAGAGATTCGTGCAGAGAATTAACACGTTGCTTCCAATAGCCGATGTAGTAATCAAGCCACTGATCCGCATATTCTTCCATACTCGGTTCAACAGCCGAGACACGGTTAAGTATTCTTTGTTTAATATCGATTATTCTGCTGTCCGATTCATCAAAATATCCTGCAGATTCGTTGCTGTTATAGTTGGAAATCATGTGTCTTACCATAGAAACAAAAGCACAGTGCAGAGCTTTTTCTATAGCTCTTGCGGCGTATGATGTTATACTCGTTGCCTCGACATATTTATAAAATGTCTTATGATAGTACTCGAACTGTTCATAATACGACTTATCACGTGAACGCATCGAATTATATAGCACTATAACAACACCAGGATTTGATCTTCCTACACGGCTTGTAGCCTGGATATACTCAGCATTCGATTTCGGCTGACCGAACATAGTCATTACACCCAAGCGATCTATATCAATTCCGACCGAAAGCATATTTGAGGCTGTGATATAATCATAGCACTCGGGTAAAGTAAACCTACTGTCAAGACGTACTAAAACGTCTTTAATTTCCTTTGCGGATTTTCTGCTTGTAAGCTCATCGTTTTTAAGATAATATCGTATATCAGAGATCTGCAAACTGTATTTTTCAGCTTCCGTTCTGAATTTTCTGCTGATAAGGTACTTGACCTCACTGTTTATTCGATCGGTAATTACGCTCGAAGCCGTTCCAAGCTCCTTAATAGTATTGAAATAACCTACAGTTGTATAGAACTGATCTATCACATCATTTGGAAGTCCTTTTTTTATATATATCTGCTTTAGGTACATAAGAAGCGCAAAAATACGTATAAGAGATTCTGAATTATTTGTGCCAATTGAGCATAATCCAATATATGTTCTCGCAGGTCTTTCATTCGGGCTTGCCTCAACCGCAAAAAATGAATCATTATATGATATCCCGTTCGGCGGAAACTGTATCATATCTCTGTTATAGAGAATCTTGATCTGCTGCTTTGCGTTTTTGACTGTTGCGGTGGAAGCTATTATCTTTGGGGAGCTACCGAATTTCTTGATGATCTCATCTACCGCAATTTCATAAATACCGCTGAGAGATCCTAAAGGTCCCGATATCAGATGAAGCTCGTCCTGAATAATAAGCTCGGGAGAATCATTCAGCAGATTACCCGCATCTTCTTCCCATGCCAATCTTGCAAATTTATCTACAGTGCTGAGCAGTATCGTAGGACGCTTACAGTATATATCATCATCTATTACATATATTGGAAGCCCATTATTAAATCTGCAGTTGTGATTCTGACAGCGTATCTTCATGTGACCGTTCTCAATGCTGTATCCGCCTATATTAATGCTGCTGCCGCACCACGGACATGTAGTAATCTGCACGGGATTAGCCTCGTAGATCTTGGCAGTTGAATCATTTTGGACGGTTCTTAAGGTTTCTGCAGCCTGCTCAATATGATTTGGAGTCATTCCAGAGCCTATCCATAATCCGATAGATATTTCGCCCCCTGACAGCTTATATCTTTCTCGAATATCTTCAAGTGCGCATACGAGCGCAGACGCCCGTTCAAATTGCTGGATAGTCAGAAGTCTCAATGTATATCTCATAATAACATTTACGCCATCGCATTCGGTTTTGCGGCATATCCGTCTATACAATATCGCAAACGCAGCCAAGCCGAGATACGCTTCTGTTTTACCGCCGCCCGTAGGAAACCACAACAGATCAACGTCATTTCTGAACAATGAATTCTTATCGGTTATATCTGCCACGATCTGCAAAATATACGCAAGCTGAAAGGGATACCATCTTACTGTATTCTCGGAACATTTCTTGCTGTGCGTACGCTGCAGAAGCATTGCCTCATTCATAAGGCAAAATGCCTTCCACGCCGTATCATTGCTTAGGAGTACATTTATGCCGTTTCTCAAGCGATCTATACAGACCGATATGCTCCTTAAAGCATCATCAGACTGTGACAAAAACTCCTTCAAATCAGCAGCCGAAACTGCGATCTCATTTTTCCACCGTTTGTAACCGTCCACAAAACGAGTAAGCTCACCACAGGCAGAAATTCTATCGGCATGGCACCAATATTTCATATACAAGAACGAACTGTCATCAATCAGCTTTGGCATCATCTGATTAAGCCTGGTTTTAGGAAGAAATTCCGTGTACACCGACTTAACCTTTCCCTGTTCAGAAATGTATGCAGTAGAACATCCGTGACCGTAAGCATAATTCTTAACACTGCTGTATAGCATTTCGTTTTTCTTTTCATCATCCGTTCTGTATTTACCAATATACAAAGGCAAAAAGCCGGAATCGGAACCGAGAATAATACGACACTGAAAAAGCGCGTTCTTATTCTTTTCGATATTAGAATCAGCCGCGTGTAGCCGATTGCAGCAAGATACTGTTAAAAGCGCGTCACCGTTGTCATATACTCTTCTTACAAACACTTGTATAATTATAGGAAGCTCCTCATCTGATATATGCAGAGAAGAAACCTTGTTTGGAACCAATACAGATCGGTCAATACTAAATGGTTTTCTGGTATATGAATACATTTTATCTCCGTTATCGGTTCTCTTATAAACGGCAAATGACACATTTATATCAATTACCGTATTTGTTTTTACCGTAACAGTCAGAGCCATAGCTGATGGATAAAACGTATTTATCTTCTTTAAGCTATCATTATCCTCGCCAGGTTCCTCATCGAATAGTTCGTCAGAAAGCTGATCATCACTGTCAGGAAAACGTTCTGTCTCTTCCGGCCAAAGAATACCCATCGAATATCTTGAGAGCGGTTCTTCTCCCACAAAGGTTTCATTTTCTTCTAACGGTCCGATAAAGCTTTTAAAAAGGTGATCGTATATATCATCTATCGTGTTATAATAATCAACAAATTCACTCATTAAAATCTATCTCCTGCTGATCTTATCCCAATCAACCGACGCTAAGCCTGTAATCTCGATTCCATAGCATATTTTTGATGATGCAAACTCTATTGGGATACTATCATCATACCTTGTAAGGATCTCTGACGTTATTCTCGAAACATAAACATCTTTTAATACAGGCGGAAGATTCCATCGACATCCTGTTGTGTTGATCGCTTTACGAAACTCCTCCAACATTTTTTCGGACAGCATTCCAATCGCGTGATTACAGTGAACAACAATGTAACGGGTATCAGATCGTTTTATTGTAAGCGGATCATATATGTGTACATTTTCGGCAATATATTTTTGATTCTCAACTGCGTTATCAAAACTTCCCCTTACAAAGGAAAGTGGATCAATATCTCCATTCAAACCTATAACGATATTTGCACAATAATCGAATCGGGTTTTTCGTGTGTTGTATGCTACTATCTGACGTCCGGATTCAGTTTTCTTAGATCTTCCCGTTTTCCATGTTTCACCATAGTGAAGTTCATTTCTTGCACGGGTAAATCCGACATATCTAATTCGCAGCTCTTCATCATTCAGATCATCCAAACTTGGAGAACTATCTGCTATGTAGACGCACTCAAACTCGCTTCCCTTTGCCTTATGAATGGTAGAAACCTTTAGTTTTGGCTCCTCGTCAAAGAAAATATCCGGTAGTGCGTTGACAGATGACAATTTTACAAGAAGGTCATGCATTTTTATCTCATTATCGGCTCCGCTATCGCTGCAAATACGACAAAGCTCAGACCATATTGCTTCGGGATTCTTGCCGAATGAAACTCTGAATTGATATCGCTGAATAAAACGATCCTTATC
>CACYDO010000354.1 GCA_902773165.1 uncultured Ruminococcus sp.
CCGGGGCGGCGTGTCGCCGCTGACAGTTCCGATTTCACTTTCCATAACGGTCAGTTGGTCTCCGCGTTTTGGGTTGCACACTAGTATTTTACACTAACCTTTTACTGCCAAGCTGCGGATTGAAATTTTTTTAATTCGCTTGTGAGCGCCTTCGACTGCCGGTAATTGCGGCAGTACATTATCAGTACGGCTAAAACATAAATAATAAATGTCGCTGCACCGATCATTATGCGTACCTGTGCTTTGCTCATACCGTTACCCATGTCGGGGTTAGCGGCAATAAACATAACAGTCTCAATCAATACAAGCTGTATTATAAGTCTTACAAAGTACTGCTTCAGTGTAGGCTCTTTTTTGTAGTACGTCACGCAGGTCGGGATTATACACAGCCCTGCCGCTGCAACCGGACCAAGCAGGTCTTTGTTATGAAGGACCTGATCGGGAGCGGCAAAAACTCCGATAACATATTCGGCGATGAGAATCAGTGTTACAAGAAAGAAAAACAGCTGAAACCGCGAAATAATAAACTCTTTTATCGTCATGCAGGTTTTCCCCCTTTTAAAGCCTTCTTCAGCTCCGGAACATACTTTCTTGAAATAATGATCTGTTCGTCCGAGCTAAGAACAGCGGTAAATCTGCCGTTGAGAGCAGGCTTAATGGAGCTTACCTTCATCAGATTCAGTATCATTGATTTCGAGATACGCAGGAAATGCTTTTCTTTAAGTATTTCTTCAAGCTCATAAAGCTTTTGCTTAGACTCGTACACCTTCCCCTGTGTGTAGAAGAAGGTGTGGCTGTCTACGGATTCAATGTAATAAATATCTGTTACGGATATTTCGTACTGCCTTTCGTCTAACGTTCCGCTGAGCTGCCCTTGTCTTGATTTAACAAAGGCTATTATCTCGCGCACCTCGTCGCTGACGCTGTGACAGTGTATTTCGAGAAGTTCGGGTTTTTCGCGTTCAATTTTTGTGATTTTAGTCAGCATTATTATTAGTAGTGCTCCTGAATATTCAGCGCACCTTCGCCTTTCAGATAATGATCGAACCAGTTGAGAACGATACCGTTTACCATAGGCATGAATTCCTCGCTGTTGACCTCGCTTGTGCCGCCGTCAAGCATGGAAGCTAAGGTAGGCGAAATAAGCGGAAGGTCTGTGAAATCCATATGTGACGCGCCGCTGAATACAACGGTTTTGCCGTCCGTGGCGTTATCAATGACATACTTGTTTACGTACATGTATCCGTTCTCGTTCTCATACTTTTCTCTTTCATTATAATCCACTTCCTTCGTAAAATCAAGAACAGGAATGGGATAAGGCTCGTCAATATAACCGTATTTTCCGTTTTCTACAGAAATTCTCTCTGTAAGCATAGTGCCGTCAATGTCGATAACTGCGTCGATATCATCGCGCTCTCTGCCGAGTGCAACGCTCGTTGCGCCGCCCATGGAATGACCCATAAGTCCGATCTTATCTGTATCGGTTTTTGAAAGAACTGACAGTATCTCGTCCTTCTCCTCTGTAAACCACTCGTCGCCGAGAGCAGCTTTTGTTTTTGCTTTCTCGATCGTATCAAGAACAAAATTCTCGTCATCTGTTCGCAGCTGCATCCATTCCTGCGTGATGTTGAATACTTCCTCTTCGGAAACATCAGCGTCGTTGCTTATAGTCATAGCGTCATTCAGGAATTTATTGTCAACGATGATAGTCTGACCGTTTGTATCTGTTGTAAAAAATGCGTGGTGGGGGTGATCGAGAGCCGCAACGACGTAGCCGTGGCTTGCAAGCTCGGTATATGTGGAGAAATTACTCTGATAATATCCAAATGCACCGTGGGAGAAAACAACAAGAGGATATTCGCCGTCTTCCTCTGGGTAGTAGAAATGTACGGGTACTTCTCTGTCAGAGCCATCGTTTTCAAATGTATCAGATCTGTTTTTGTCAACGAGAATAGCGCTTGCGGTAACTACTCTGAGGTCGCCCGTGTTTTCAAGCCCGTTGTAATTCGTGAAAATAAACGAAGGAATAAGAGCGATCGCGGCGAATATTACGGCGAAAATACCGCTTACAATGGCGGCAGCCTTATTTTTCGCGCCGGAAACCTTTTTGTGCCTTACAGCAAAACGGATAAGTTCAAACAAAAGGCGAACTGCAAGAATTATCAATGCAAAAGTGAAACGCCATTTCATGTGAGTTATCGGAAGCAAGATGATTGCAAGCAGGATAACGGCCTCTATTGCTGTAACGAGAGTTCTGTTTTTCAGCCATGCCGCTTTCTCTGTAAACTTGGTAAATGTCAGCGTAATAAGAACGATTTCTGCAACTGTAAGAATAATTAAAAATGAAAGACTCATAAACAACAACCTTTCTGTTTTTGTGATGTATAAATTATATCCCACCCACAAGCAATATTCAATATCTCACACGGTAAGATGCATAAAATCCCCCTAAGATACCTGTGGCCAAGCGGCCACGGGCAGTTCCGATACAGATTATGATTAACCATAGCTTATGCCGCGCATGACATTTATTGTAATACAAACGGTCTCCGTAAAGAGGCCAAGCGCTCTAAGTGTATAAATTTAGTGGGCAGCCCAAAACGCGGAGACCAACTGACCGTTACGGTAAAGTAAAATCGGCACTGTCAGCGGCGACACGCCGCCGGAACTGCCTGTCGGCGCTTGCCAACCCCGGTGTAAGTGTTTGACAAAAATGTCGATAGATGATACACTAAATATATATTTTTAGAATGAGGGCTGATAAATTTCTTCGGCATTTTTTGGAAATTGCGGTGAGGAGATTTGAAAGTACACGCGACTAATTTATGAAGGGGGTATCTTTGATGATCCCTGCGGAAGAAGCTTTTAAAAATTTTCTGGACGGCGACAGAGAAGCGTTTTCTGTCATTATCGAGGAATTTCATGATCCACTGATATTTTTTATTTATGGCTTTGTAAAAAACAGCGACACTGCCGAGGATATAGCCGCAGACTGCTTCGCCGAGCTCGTTGCGCGCCCGAAAAGATTTTCTTTTCGTTCTTCGCTGAAATCGTACCTTTTTTCAATGGCGCATAATAAAGCGGTTTCCCATATCCGAAAGCATTCACGGCTTACGCTGCTTGACGAAAAAACACAGCTTGCCGCCGATGACGATTACGATAAAATAGAATCTCGTATTATCGCCGACGAACGCGCAAGACAGCTGCATGAAGCTCTGCCTAAGCTTAACGATAATTACCGCACTGCGCTGCACCTCGTTTATTTTGAGAAAATGTCGTACAGCGAGGCTGCCGCCGCTATGCACAGATCTGTAAAGCAGATCGACAACTACGTTTCTCGCGGTAAGGCTCAGCTTAAAAAAATATTAACGGAGGAGGGATTTGCGTATGAGGAATAATTACGATTTTGAGCAGCTAGTTTTTGAAAAAGCTGGCAATATCAAGGCTCACGACCGCCGCCGCAAAATTGTTATTTCAACAGTAACGCCCCTTGCCGCTGCTCTGGTTATCCTTACAACCGTCGGACTGCGCACACTTTCATTTTCTTCTGACAGCTTTGCAGATCGTCAGGACGCTGCCGGCGCTGCAATAGGCGGTCTCTATTCCGAAAATGCCACTAAGCCTTCCGAAAATTATGCTCCAAAAAGCATGGAGGAAGATAACGCGGACTATGATCTCTACGACAATATAGCTCAGGAAGACGGCGATTATCTTGACGAATATGCTGAGCAATATTCCGAAGAAGTACAAAACGACAACGCCGGCGCTGCGGATTCACTAAGCATAAATGCAGCTGCTCCGCAAGCAGCCGCTGATTCATACAATACCGTCATTTTCACTGCAAACGAAACTATCGTATTAAACGGTGAGGCTGCCGATGAGATTGGAAAAGCTCTTTCAGAAGCTTCTCTTGATGATTATAAAAACGAAAGCGAAAACGGAAGCTACCTCGGAACGATTACTGTCGATGACGATGAATACAAGATATTTTACGATCATGCAGAGGTGCAAAATCAGAGCGGAACTACAGCGGCGTTTGCGCTTGACGACGAAGCTAAGAAAACACTTGAAAAATATTTGCCCATCGACTTCGGCTAGGAGGTTTATATATAATGAAAAAAGAAATTTCCGCCTTTATCTGCGCATTGACAGCCGCGTTACTGTGCGCTTACTGTACTGCCTGCGGCACTGCCGCCAATAATGAAAGCTCGCAGAATGCAGCGGCATCTTCGGAAGCTTCCGGAAAATCGCATAATCTGACCGATACCGCAGAACAGCCCGAACAAATTTCTTATGAATCCGGCAGCAATAATTCCGGAGAAAAGATCACCGCTGTGCCGCTGTCGGAAAATGAAAAAGCACAGAAAAGTATTTCAGCTTTTACAAACGAGATGTTTAAACGCTGCCGTGAAAACGACAAGGAAAAAAACACGCTTGTGTCCCCTTTATCCGTTTATATGGCGCTCGGAATGCTTAACAACGGCGCAAAAAACACAACGCAGACCGAGATTACCAACGTTCTCAGCGGAAATTTTGAGGGTGAAGCCGATACAAACCGATCTGAGTTATCATCAGAGGAAATAAACGCCGCTATGAAGGATTGCATGGTAAAATCAAACGACAGCGGTATCCTTAATATCGCGAACGCTTTCTACGTTATTGAGAAGGACTACATCACGATAAACGACGAGTTCAAAAAGACTGTAAGCGACGACTATTTCGCCGAAATATTTTACGAAAAATACAGCAATCAAACTGTAGATAAGATAAACAGCTGGGTCAATGACAAGACCCATAAGATGATCCCATCTATTTTGCCACCCGACGCTGTAAATCAAGAAACGGTTTCAGTTCTTGTAAACGCTGCGGCGTTTGAGGGCAAATGGCTCTCTCCTTACGACCCGGAGTACGACGTTACCGAACGCGAATTCACTAATTACAGCGGCAGTATCATAAAAACAGATTTTATGAACAGCGAGGAGAATATGTATCTCTCCGACGAAAACGCTGTCGGCTTTATGAAGTATTACGAGCCCGGCGAAAATGGACTCACCTACTGCTTTGTCGGTATTTTACCGGATAAAGGCGTAAGCATTGACGATTACGTTGCTTCCCTGACGGGATCCACGATCAGCGATATGGTCGCAAACAAAAGCTCCGAAGACGTTATTGTTGATCTTCCGAAATTCACTTTCTCAAACAAGTACTCTCTCCCCAATGTGCTCGATTCTATGGGCATACACGCGGCATTCGAGACGGGTAAAGCTGATTTCACCGGACTTTGCAGCTCGAACAGCGTTACTGTCGGCGATGTTATTCACAAAACCTTTATTGACGTTGACGAATCGGGAACAAGGGCTGCCGCAGCAACGGCGATTATAATGGAAGATAATATGATGGAAGAAGCGCCGCCGGAACCCAAACGTATTACTCTTGACAGACCGTTCGTTTTCGCTATATATGATATGAATAATAATATTCCTGTGTTTATCGGAACGGTTACCGATCTTACAGATGTATAAATACTTTTTTAACTGCAATTTATAATGAAAGGAATGATAATATGAGCCGATTTCAAAAAGCGATCATTGCGGCAGCGGCTTTTTCAACAGCTATGAATTTCCACGCATGTGTTTACGGTCCTCCCGAGAAATTCGAACCGGAAGAGAATATTCAGGAGGCAGTTTACGGACCACCGCCGATATCGGAGCCTGCGCCTGTTGAAGAGAAGACCTCCTTGCCGGAAATTTCCGATACCGATGTAAGCGCAGAAAGCTCCGTAACAAGCGACAGCAACAATAGTACAGTTAATGAAAATAACGGAAATTCCGAAGCAAGCCCCGGAGATGAAAACGAAACTCCGTTTGATATCCCTGATGGGGTTACGGTAAGCACAGACAGCGTTACCGTAACAATTCCCGATGACAGCGCGCAGACAGACACCGACATCACAGTATATGTTCCTGAAAACAACGTAAATCAGCTTGTTTACGGACCGCCGTCTTACTTTGAAGAAACTCCTTACGAGGGCGAATAAACCGGAGGAAAAGCGATGAACAACGTATTGACAGATCAGGTCAAAAGACAGCACATGGTTCAGCTTTGCGAATACAAGAAAAAGCTGCGCTCCGAGCCTATCTTAAAATTCCTGTTTTTAGAGCTTACGCTGCGCTGCAACGAACGCTGTCTTCACTGCGGAAGCAGCTGCGGAGATGTTCCCTCAAACGAAATGCCTGTGCAGGTATATTACGATTTTCTCGACAAGATCAAGCACGATTTCCCGAATCTGCCTATGCTTTGCATAACAGGCGGCGAGCCTCTTCTGCGCAAAGAGATATTCGATATAATGGCGTATGCAAAAAAACTTGGCTTCGGCTGGGGAATGACTAGCAACGGAACGTTAATCACGAAAGATACGGCGCGCCGTCTTTATGACTGCGGCATGAAAACTATTTCCGTCAGTCTGGACGGAATGGAAAAAAGCCACGACGAATTCCGCCGCACTCCGGGCGGCTTTGCAAAGGCTGTGGAGGGTATTAAAAATCTCCTTGAATACGATTTTCAAGCCGTTCAGATAACGACAGTCGTTACAAAGAAAAACATAGGCGAGCTTGACGAGATGTTTGAGCTTGTGCGCAAGCTCGACGTTGATTCATGGCGCGTAATAAATATCGAGCCTATCGGACGCGCACTGAATCTGGACGGCTATACGCTTAACGCCGAGGAATACAGGCGTATGTTTGATTTTATCAAAGAAAAAAGGCGCGCAGGCTATCCCGTGCTGTACGGCTGCTCACATTTTCTCGGTACGGAGTATGAACGCGAGGTACGCGATTGGTATTTTCTCTGCAACGCAGGAATTTATACGGCGAGTATCATGGCTAACGGCGATATAACCGCTTGTCTTGACATTGAGCGCAGACCCGAAACTATACAAGGGAATATTCTGCGCGATGATTTTACCGATGTCTGGCGAAATAGATTCAGACTGTACAGAACGTCGCTTGCAGATAAAAATGAGGCCTGCTGCACATGCGCCGACAGAGATTTCTGTGACGGCGGCTCATATCACAGCTGGAATTACGACAACAACAGACAGATGGTGTGCATGAAAGAAATTTTGTCGTAACAAATAAGTGATTATACGGCAGATTTGTTACTTTATTTCGTAATGAAAATATATGTTATCTCAGAAAGACCGGATTCCGAAAACGGGATACGGTCTTTTTTTCTGTAACGAATTACCCGCTAAATCGACATTATACAATACTCCATTTTCTTCTATTTTATTTATGGTGTTTTTATCTCATTAAAAATATCACTAAATTAAGATTGACTACAAGCAAAAAATATGGTATCATTAGATAAACGCAGAATAATTATTCATATGATTATGCTGATGTGTCATTATCATGAAATAATATGAATATTTTAATTATATTTCAATTACATTTTAATTCGTTTTCTCCAGTAATCATTGCCTTATTTTCGCAATATTGTTTCTTTATGTTCATATTGAGCGATCTATTCCTAATGTATTTAGAATATATTAATATTAAATCACTTGGAAAAATGCTCAAAAAAGGCGCAGGTGATGTTAAATGAATATACGAATAGGATTTTCCGTAATTTATGCGGTACTTATAGCAGGACTTGTATTTTGCTCAGTAAAGAGCTTTTTATCGCATAAATCCATTGCTCAGGCAGTTGGGCTGCTTGAGCTTGCATTGATACCGACGCTGACAGGCAACCTGATAATCATTGCTTCACAGGTCGAAGAAATATCGCTTGTCGGGTGCTATGTATATTTTGTCGGCGTTGATCTTGTTATGCTTGCGTTACTGCGTTTTACCACAGAGTATTGCAGCGGAATCGGCAGAGGGCAGCAAGCGCCTATAATAATGTACTTTTTCCCTGCGGCGGATGCCATACAGCTGTTGTTCAATCCGTTTTTCGGTCATGCCTTCAGTATTGAAAAGATCATTGTGCAGGGCTTGCCGTACTACAGACTTGTTCCGCATTTCGGGCAGGTCGTCCACCGCATTGTAGATTATACGATACTTCTCAGCGTGGTGCTGATCTTTACCGTTGCGACGCTGAGGGCGGCTAAGATCTACAGAGAGCGGTATTCCGTAATACTTTTATCTATAATCATTGTTGCGGTTTGGGAAACATTCTACATTTTTTCGCGCACTCCGGTTGACCGTTCAATGATAGGATTCGGCGTATGCGGATTACTTGTCTTCTACTTTTCTTTGTATTACCGTCCTTTGCGGCTGCTGGACAGAATGCTGTCCGACATCGCCACCAATATGACAGAGGCACTGTTCGTTTACGATTCCATGGGCAGATGTATCTGGGCAAATGAAACCGGTCTTAAATTAGTCAGATTAAATGATACGCAGCTTGAAAATGTATCCTCCGCTCTGATAAATAAATTCGGAAGACAAAAATTCACAAGTGCCGACTGGACAGAAGACATCGTGCTCGGCAGCGGCGACAGCGCCTCATATTACACTCTTGAAAATCACGCTGTTAATGAGGATAAAAAACATCTTGCAGGGTCGTACCTTGTGGTGCGAGACAACACCGAGGAAAAGCGCAGGATAAAGCGTGAGATCTACAACTCAACGCACGACAGTCTGACGCAGCTTTTTACAAAGCAGTATCTTTTTGAGTGCATAAGAAAAATTCTTAATAAAAATAAAGACACCGCGTACACGGCTATTTTTATCGACGTTAAAAATTTCAAAATCGTCAACGACATTTTCAGCACAGCCTTTGGCGACATTGCTTTGCAGCAGATAGCCGATTGGATAAGAAAAAACATGAACGGCAAATGCGTGTACGGCAGACTTGTTGGCGATACATTCGGAGTTTTTATGCCGTCCGAGCTGTTTGAAACAAAGAAGGAAGAAATAGAAAAAGACCTTTTGAATTTCGTTGTTTCAGACGGCAATGTTGAGCACCGTCTGCTGATACAGATGGGCGTTTACGAGGTCAGCGACAGAGATATAAACGTTTCTGTCATGTTTGACAGGGCGCATTTTGCGCTTTCAACATTAACGGATAACTATAAAAAACACATAGCCTATTACGATCAGAATCTGCGCGACAAGGTATTCTGGGATCAGCAGATAACCGCCGAGCTGAACGAAGCATTGGAAACAATGCAGATAAGACCGTATCTCCAGCCCATTATGGACAGGACGGGCAAGGTGGTCGGTGCAGAAGCGCTTGCAAGGTGGATCCACCCCGAACGCGGATTT
Source organism: uncultured Ruminococcus sp. (assembly GCA_902773165.1). Classification (GTDB taxonomy): domain Bacteria; phylum Bacillota; class Clostridia; order Oscillospirales; family Acutalibacteraceae; genus RUG592. The sequence continues at coordinate 9,270 of CACYDO010000354.1, forward strand.
ATGTCGCCGGGTACGTTCATACCTGTATTTGAAAAGAACAGCCTGATAATCGAAGTAGACAGGCATATATGGCGCTGCGCCTGCGAAATTCTTTCCGACTGGAAGGAAACGCACGGCGATACGTTTATCTCCATAAATATTTCCCCGAAGGATCTGTACTTTATTGATATTGTTTCGGAAATAACAGGTCTTGTTAAGGAATACAGCATTGACCCTAAGAATCTGCGCATAGAAATAACTGAAACAGTTATGATAACCGATGTTCAGGGTGGGTTCAAAATGCTTGCCGAGCTGAGAAAAGCAGGCTTTATCGTTGAAATGGACGATTTCGGAAGCGGATATTCTTCGCTTAATCTCCTCAAGGATATGCCCGTTGACGTTCTGAAAATAGATATGAAATTCCTTTCGGACTCAGACAACAGTCCAAAGGCTCAGACTATCATCAGAAATATCATCAAGCTTTCCGATGAACTTGATATCGTATCGCTCACAGAGGGAGTCGAAACGAAGCAGCAGTATTCTCAGCTTTCAGACGTTGGCTGCAAGCTGTTTCAGGGGTATTATTTTGCAAAGCCTATGCCCAAAGAGGAATTTGAAGAATTTGCCTTTGCGGCGGTCAACACAAAATAATCATGTGATTGTATTTGGACCCATCAGAAGGCAAGCTCCGGTATTCGATTGCAGTGACGGAAGCTTGGTTTCCATTTCGGGGGCTGTCTGCCAAAAATTGACAAATAAAAAACATTAGTAAAACACCACATATTCACGCAGCGGAGTATGTGGTGTTTTTTATTACGCAAAAAAAGCAGAAACCAAGTTTGCTTCTGCCTTTTTAGTCATAAATAATAACTGTAAGAAAATCAAAATATCATTCAGCCTGTTCGTTGATATCAAAAAGCTTATAATGAGATTTTCCGTGGCGCTTAACATAGTACAACATCTGATCGGCTCTGTTGAGCGCTGTTTCCATCTCTTCTTTTGAACCGCCTCTGAACGACGCGATACCGATAGAACAGGAAATTTTCCTGTTATCGGGAATGGTGATATCCATATTTAGCTTCTTTCTTATCCTATCAACAAAGCCGTCTTTTATTTCGTTATATATCTGCTCGGCAAAGTTTATAGCGTCCTGCTCTGATTTGTCGTAAAGCAGAATAATAAATTCGTCGCCGCCGTATCTCACGGCAAGCCCCTTGCCCAACGTCATGCGCTTGAATATTTCGGCAAATGTAACAAGAACAAGGTCGCCTACCTCGTGACCGAAGGTATCGTTATAATACTTGAAGTTATCGAGATCGAGATACAGGAGAATATTATTGCAGCTGCTGCTCTGGGAGCAGATGATCTCAGCCTGCTTGCTGAATCCGCTTCTGTTTGTAATACCGGTAAGATGGTCTGTTATTGCAGATTGTTCAAGCTGCTGGTTCATGCGCTCTATCATAAGGCGGCTGTCAATTCTTCTCATCATTTCGCAGAACTGGCTGAACGCGAATTTCAGTATCATGAGGTCTTCACTGCTGAGCAGAGAGTTTCCGGCAACCGTTCTGCGCTTTATCTTTACGATACCGATGAAAACATTTTCCGTTCCGGACTGCTCCATGATCGGAATTCCGGTCATTGTCAGAATGTGTTTTTCGTCGAAAAGCTTCATCACAGGATAGAACTGTGTAAAATTCTTATCAACGCGATTCGTAAGAAACGCCTGCTTGTACGTTTTAAAGAAATCAAATATCTCATCGAACTGATCGTCCGAAAGGTTTTCTTTTTCCGCCCCCTGCATTATCTCACGTTTGCCGTCCTTCCGGCGAAGTATGACGATCTCGTCAAGACTGTAGCTGTTTTTTATAACTGCCGACGTATTCTGATAAAGATCGGAAACGCTCATGTTTTCGCGGCTTATCGCCTCCTGCAGAACGGTCAGGAACTTGATGTCTTTTTCTCTTTTTATAAGCTTGATCTGAGTTCCTGCCTGCTTTGCGATTTGCAGGATACGGTCTGTCGGGAGCGTATCTATTTCATGAACTATCGGGTCGGGGCGGCGCATACCGTGTTCTGCGAAGTATTTTAATCTTCTCTTTTTGCGCTCATACCCTTCGCGGTCGCAGTAGTCGATCGCTTCGGCGATAGTATCGTCTGCTTTCTCCTTCATGCCCTGCTTAAGATAAAGCGAAGCCTGTTCTATCGCATAGATAGGAACTGCAAAGAAGCGTGCGCTTGACGAATTTTTCAATATTGTGTAAACCTCGTCGAATTCCGCCTGACAGAGCTTATATTTATTTTCGTAGTTGTAAAGCATTCCCTTTACAAGATGATACATCAGGAAATCCTCTTCCCACATACCCTCGTTTGCGTCTTTAAGCACCCTGAGCATATGCTCGACAATAATCTCCATTTTACTCATGAAGTAATATGTATTGTAAAACTCACGCTGAAAATAGCAGCTTGCGGCGATCATGCCATAAAGCTTCGTTGTACTACAGGCGTTTATAGACCTATAACCCATTTCCTTCATCATTTTTATAATCAGCTCTATGACCGAAATTGCAGAGCGGTAATCCTCGGCAACGAAATGGCTCATAGCCAGGTTATAGAGTGAATTCATAACATCGTCGGGCTTTTCTAGATTGGTCAGATTGAGAACGCTCTGCGTAAGGTAGCTGTGAGCCTTCTCATAATTTTCCATGATAATACTGTTGTAGCCAAGACCTGCCAACATGTGGGATTCTCTGAGAGGATTCGGACGTCTGAGAACGGCAAGTCTTTTCTTGTACATTTCCCTGACGAAGCTGTGATGACCCGAACGCGAATAAAGAATAATATTCTTCATGTATGCATTCATGAGGAAATTATCATTGCCGATTTTCGTACCTGCTTCAATTCCGAGGTTAAAGTAATACGGTTCCTTCTTACCCGCTGCGATCGCATTGATAGATTCCTCATCATTTTCATAACCGAAAACATACAGATAAGCGAGGAAGTTTGTAAACCCGTATTTTTTAGCCTTCTCAACAAAGCTGGGATCGACCTCATGAGTAAAATCGTACTCAAAAATATCCTTGCCTATGCCGCAGTAAGCCGCCCACAGAACGATCTCCGCTTTATACGCCAAAAAGCTGTCGCCCATCTCGTTTGCAATTGAAACGCACTTCTTACAGCAATCCTCAACAGGCTTTATCTGTGCAGCTATCATTCTTGCTCTTGCGCACAGATAGTAATATCTGTATCGAAGCAGTTTATTCTCGCTTAAATGGCAGCGCATATCCGTTAGCTTATCGCAGTTGACAAGAGCGTAATCAACAAAACCGAGATCCATATCTATCAGTGCAAAAAGCTGTAAAAGCTGGATATGCTCGTCCTTTGTCAGCCAGATAGTTTTCTCGTCAAGTCGATTCATTATGTCATTGAGGTAGTAATACGCGTCCTGAAGAGAGAACGTGTAGTACATATTCCTGATTTTTAAAAGATACTCTTCTTTTGCATTTTTATCGAACCAGAAATCGTCCTGAACGTCCATCGTTTTTTCGCTGTCAAGACTGCCCCACTCGAGCTGGAGATCCTGATTCTCGACTGCACGGAAAAGCTCGTCCCAGACAGCCTTCTTGTAGTCTGCGATAATAAATTCATCGTTGTACATCAATATTGCATGAACGCTGACAGACTGGTCAATCACTGAGCGGAAAAGCTGGATCGTGCTGTATGGAGCCAGGTGGAACTTTGAAAGGATAAGCACCAGGTGATATTCCTTCGATATGTAATCCAGAATACTAATGATATTCTGCTGCATTCTGTATGCTTCGTACTGTATCTCAAAATGGAGAACGTCCTCTGTTCTTGTACATTGCCCATTGCGGATAAAGCCTGCAAGCGGTTCAATATGCATTGAATAAACATTGCACTGTCTCAAAAAGTATTCTACCGTCATCTTACCCTTATAGTAAGTGTCGTAACACTGGCGTATCCATTGAAGGAACGGAGCGAATGTGCTGTGCATTTCATGCATTTCATATTCATGATACAAAAACACCTTGCCGCTCGTTTCGTCAACATCAGCGAGGATCTCATTTTTTGTGATATCCAATGTATTGTAATGCTTAATGAAGATTACATTGCTGTTCTGTTTATCGACATAAGAAGCAACAACGCTCTGAACATATGTTTTAAAATCCATATCATCCCTCCTGGGCTGCATGATATTTTTTTATAATTATATTATGTATAGACACTGATCACGACCATAAATCGGTCTGCCAATTCCCGTGATTTTTATTTTCATATAACCAAACCAACTCAAAGCACTGCATATAGTAATAGTATACCATATTTTAAATAATTCAGCAATATGTTTATAATAATTCTTCAAAAA
>CACYDO010000355.1 GCA_902773165.1 uncultured Ruminococcus sp.
AGTACGAACAGAGCAACAATAACGTACATCAGCGGGTGGATTTCCTTAGTCTTGCCCTTAGCAAGCTTTACAACAACGTAGGAAATAAATCCCATTGCAAGACCGTCTGTGATGGAGTAATAGAAAGGCATTCCGACAACAGTAAGAAATGCAGGGATAGCCATTTCGAGATCTGCCCAGTCAATGTCTTTGAGCGAGCTGCACATCATAACGCCAACTATAATAAGGATAGGCGCAGTCGCTGCACTCGGTACAAGACCAACAATAGGAGAGAGGAAAAGACCCAGAGCAAAGCAGATGCCTGTAACGAGAGAGGTAAGACCCGTTCTGCCGCCTGCGGAAATACCTGCTGTGGATTCAACGTATGTTGTTACCGTAGATGTACCGAAAACAGCGCCCGTTGAAGTTGCGATAGCGTCAGCAAGCATGGCTTTCTCAATTTTCGGGAGATCGCCATTTTCATCTAAATAACCTGCTTTGTCGGCTGCACCGATAAGTGTACCGATGGTATCGAACATATCTACCATAACGAGAGTTATCATCGTTGCGATAAGTGAAGCGATCGGAGCAGTGAGAAGCTCGCCGAAGCTTGTGAAGCACTGACCGAACATGGAGAAATCGAGATAAGGAACCCAGCTTGTAGGAGCGGTAACGCCCATATCGATCTTAAATGCAAACTGACAGATACAGCCGATAACAGCTGTTGCCATCATTGAAATAAAGAGCGCGGCAGGAACGTTTGCAATGACGAGAACGATCGTAATAATGATACCAACCCATGCAAGAAGAACCGTAGGCGAAGAGAAATCGCCCATGCCGACAGTTGTTGCGGCGGAGCTTTCGCCTACAACGATTCCAGCGTTAACGAAGCCGATAAGCGCGATGAACATTCCGATACCTGCGCCGATAGCTTTTTTGAGCGTAAGGGGAATAGCTTTTACAAGAGCCGTTCTTGCGCCCGTTACCGTCAGGAGAATAAAGAAGATACCTGCAATGAAAACGGCTGCAAGAGAAGCTCCTGCCGAAAGACCGAACGCGCCGCACAGCGTGTAGGAGAACACTGCGTTAAGTCCGAGTCCGGGCGCTTGAGCCATCGGATAATTGGAGAGAAATCCGATCAGCCATGTGCCGATAGCCGCAGAAATGCAGGTCGCCGTTACTACTGCGGTGTTTGGTATGTTGGCAGGAGTTCCTTCTCCGAGGATAACAGGATTCAGAAAGATGATGTACGCCATTGCGAAAAATGTTGTCAATCCTGCGATGATCTCGGTGCGGATATTCGTGCCGTGTTCCTTTAATTTGAACAATTTTTCCATGTGGTTGCCCACCTCCTCAAGATTCTGCGACAAAATCAACAGAAATACTGACTTGTCTGCATGAATTTATTATATTATATCCTCCCGTGAATATCAACCCCTTTTCCGGCAAAAAAAGCTAAAAAAAGCGGCGGCAAACTATATTCTGATTATTATTAATGCGGCAAATAGAAATAAATTTTAAACGATCATCGTAAAGTGTTACGTGAAGTTCTGCCGGTGTGCAGGGGTGCACAGCCAATGTCATTAACTTAAGCCGTTTTCCAAACCCCTCCGTCATCCTAACGGCTGACACCTCCCCTTTCAGGAGAGGCTTGGGTTCACAAAAATCCGAGAGTCTCCCCTGAAAGGGGAGATGTCACGAAGTGACAGAGGGGTTAAAACAAATGAGAAATTCTAAAGTTCATGACATTGGCGCGCAGCGCACCGCATTAAAAGCCCTCTTCCTTTCCTTTGTAGTGAAGGAAGGGAGGTTGGGCTGCGAAAGTGATTATTTAGCTGCAGAAGTAATAATAAAGGAATTGACCAGACAGACGGGTTATAACTTGATCCCGAAATAATAGTTGGCAGCCTGCGGCGCGGAAACCAATTACAGATCACAACAAATTCAGACCGGAACAGCCTGTCGGTGCGTACCGACACAGAACGGAACAGCCTGTCGGTGCGTACTGACACAGACCGGAACAGCCGGTCGGTGCATACCGACACCGACCGGCAAAAACGCTAAAAATATGTAGATGAAATTGCGAAAAGTGGTGGTATTCCGAAAAAATAAAAAAGACCGATAAAGTGAAATAAAAAGGATTGACAATCGGAAAAAAATATTGTAAAATAATAAATCGTGGGGCAAAGTATACCCTTTGCATCACGAAAATGTGTTTTATTATTGAGGAAAGGAGGAATTTGGGAAATGCCAACCTTTAATCAGCTTGTTCGTAAGGGCAGAGAGGTAACCGAGAAGAAGGCAAAGGCACCTGCTCTCTTAAAGGGCTGGAACTCCAAGAAGCGCAAAGCTATCGATCAGAACTCGCCGCAGAAGAGAGGAGTATGCACAGCTGTTAAGACTGCTACACCTAAGAAGCCTAACTCGGCACTCAGAAAGATCGCCAGAGTAAGACTTTCAAACGGAATCGAGGTCAGCTCGTACATTCCCGGCGTTGGTCACAACCTTCAGGAGCACTCCGTTGTTCTTATCCGCGGCGGACGTGTAAAGGATCTGCCTGGTGTTCGTTACCACATTATCCGTGGTACTCTCGACGCACAGGGCGTAGCTAAGCGTATGCAGGCTCGCTCCAAGTACGGCGCAAAGCGTCCGAAGGCAGGTAAGTAAGAAAGTATTTAAAAAGACAATTCCAATAATATCAGCTCAATACGGAGTGTTTATATATAATTATATCGCCTCTGTGTTGGCAAAACGGGAGTTTGTCACTTTCGAGTACCTATGATATCATTATTATTTATGAAGGAGGGAAGTAAAGATGCCAAGAAGAGGCTCTATCGCTAAAAGAGACGTTTTAGCAGACCCGATCTACAATTCCAAGCTCGTAACTCGTCTTATCAACAACATTATGTACGATGGTAAGAAGGGTGTTGCACAGCAGATCGTTTACGGCGCGTTCGATATCGTTCGCGATAAGACAGGTAAGGATCCGCTTGAGGTGTTTGAGGAGGCAATGGAGAACGTAATGCCTGTCCTCGAAACCAAGACTCGCCGCGTCGGCGGTGCAAACTACCAGGTTCCTATGGAAGTAAGACCCGAGAGACGTCAGACACTCGGTCTTCGCTGGATCTCGAAGTATTCGAGACTCCGTTCCGAGAAGACAATGAAGGAAAGACTTGCTGCTGAGATCATGGACGCTGTCAACGGTGCGGGCGGCGCTGCTAAGAAGCGTGACGATACACACAAGATGGCAGAGGCAAACAAGGCTTTCGCACATTACAGATGGTAATGCGTTCTGTAATGATCTTTTTATCAACAATAGGAGGATACTATGCCAAGAGAAGTTTCGCTTGAAAAAACAAGAAACATCGGTATCATGGCGCATATCGATGCAGGTAAAACGACAACTACTGAGCGTATCCTATACTATACAGGTATCAATCACAAGATTGGTGAGACACACGACGGTGCTGCTACGATGGACTGGATGGTTCAGGAGCAGGAGAGAGGTATTACAATCACTTCTGCTGCTACCACATGCTACTGGCCGGGTTCCGCTCACCAGTATGATAAGCACCGTATCAATATTATTGATACTCCCGGACACGTAGACTTTACGGTAGAGGTTGAGAGATCGCTCCGCGTTCTCGACGGCTCCGTAAC
>CACYDO010000356.1 GCA_902773165.1 uncultured Ruminococcus sp.
GAGGAACACGAGTGACGATACTTATCCCGATGAAGCGAACGAAAGAGCATTGAATACTTTTTGGCACAAAAACCGCCGTATTTGGCAAGGTATAATAGCCTCGTCAGATACGGCGGTTTTTTATTACGGTGTAATATAATGATAAAGCATTAAATCCATAGAATTTTTTACATATTAGTTCCCAAACCTCTCCGCTATAAAGCACTCTCGTGAACAGTATTTCATGTAGTCATTTTCATAAGCGGTGAACTTCTTTTTACAGAGAAAACAAGTATGTGTATATTTTGGGCAACACCGCACAAAGACCGCCTGTCGGCTTTGTACCGAATCTGCTTGATCTTTTTCCGTCATAGCACACAAAACTCCCTTGAAATACGACAGTATTTCTGCGGCCGTTTTATGCACTCTGACGAAAAAATCTACTGCGCATCTTCGGCACAATCTCTGTGCGGTATTGCCTTTGCTTTTCTCTTATGAATATGCTTGATCCTACAGCTATTGCCAATCCTGAAGAATATACGAAGGACGAAATCAAGGGTCTGTTTATAAGAAGATTCAAGAAAGATGTTAAAGATCAGATGGGCGGTAAATACCTTGAAAGAACGGTTGATCTTTTGAGCTGTGAAGCAAGCCCGAAAGAAGAATATGTCTTTGACATATTTGCTCAGATGCAGCTTGATATGGACGTAAATAAGCCCAGGGGAACAGGACAGTTATTCAAGACCTCGCTTGAAAAGTCTCTGTTTTCAAGTCCTAAAGCCTGCCTGAAAAGTGTAGAAGAAAGACTCAAAAAGCTCCGCCGCAAATATCCCAACGGCGAAATCAAAGATATTTCCTTAGTTGGCTGAATGATAAAACAGGTTTGCTTATCGGCAGAGGAGAAGCTCCGGTCATAGGGGTCAAGAACTTTATGCGGACAAACGAGAGCATTTTTATAGTCGAAGGCAGTATGCCTAATGAACGATCTGCAGCTCTTGTTGATGATCTGTTCGGTGTCAGATATGTTGACGGAAAGTTCGTTGAGTTTCTTGATATAAATACCGTAGTTAACAGAACCAGGATCAACTCCGAACTGCTTGCAAATGAGAAGAATGTCACCGATGAAATGATCTCAGGGTTAAGCAGCTTGCTTGACGATGTTGTTTCGAAGGCAAAAGAAAAACTTGATGAAAGCTACAGAAAGTATAAAGCGGCTACGGATCCTCTTATTGACGCTGAGGTTGATAAGCTGGCGGAGCTGGAAGAAAGACACAGAGATTATCAGCTTTCCCTTTTTACGGACGAACGCCGCAGGAGCGAAGCTGAACGCAGGGTAGATGAGCTTTTCGACAGCTTTACCAAATGGGTCACGGAAACGACAGGGTATCCTAAGAATGAAGCGCTGTACAACAAGGTCAAGAACCTTCAAAGCGTACATAATATTTTTGTTATCCCTCCGCTGAAAGCTCATATCTTTGATCCGGAATATACTCCTACGCTCGTAAAGGCCAAGATCAGAAACTGCGTTATGCTGCGTATCATCGACCTTATGAGCCTAACAAAGTCTACGGGTAAAAAAGGCAGCCGCCGCGGGCGCATTTCCTACGCTAATCTTGGTATTAATCAGATGGGTGCAGTATATGAAGCTCTGCTTTCGTACCGTGGCTTTATTGCGGAGCAGGATCTTTACGAAGTAAAGAAAGCCGGAGATACATTCAACGAGCTTGATGTCGGTTACTTTGTAACGGCAAACGAACTTGAACAGTATACAGAGGAAGAGCGAGTACGTTATGAGTCGGGCGATAAGAAAGGACAGCTCCGCGTTCACCCGAAGGGCGAGTTTATCTACCGTCTGGCAGGCAGAGAGCGCGAAAAGTCCGCATCATACTATACTCCCGAATCGCTGACACAATGCCTGGTGAAGTACGCCCTAAAGGAGCTATTGAAAGACAAAACAGCCGAAGACATACTCAATCTTACTGTCTGCGAAAGCAAGACGCAAAATTTGATACAAATTAACGATTGCCCTCTCAGGGGTGTCGGTTTTGAAAACCGGCTCATTTTATACATGGGTATGTAGTTATGGCGACAATTACAAAGAAGCAATTAGAAGAATATGAACGTCTGCGTCGGGATCGAGACAATGGCCGTGTGCTTACACCTGATGGCCTGCGGCTTATCTGCGCAGCGTATGAAAATGATCCTGAGAAGATCGGCATCCACATGCTGGAGATGCTGGCAAAGTTCAGGAATGAAGGTATAATAGATTAAATCGGGATTTTTGAGGTTGCTTATGGTGGAAATATCTTTTATTGAGCTTGAATGCTTTTTTACGGCTGTTTGGCTTTTATGCAGGATCATTGTATGGATCA
>CACYDO010000357.1 GCA_902773165.1 uncultured Ruminococcus sp.
CGCGTTTGTATTGTAGAGCGCGACGACGATGTGTTTATTCCTAACGGTAATTTCGTTTTTGCTGCCGGAGATAAGGTTTCGTTCATCTGTAAGCCGTCTAAGGCAAGCTGGCTGTTTAAAAAGTTTAACAAGGCTGCTTCTGCAAAAGCGAAAAATGTGCTTATTATCGGCGGCAGCAGAACAGCTTATTACCTCGCAAGTATTCTTACAGAAAGTAATATCAACGTTAAAATAATTGAAAAAGATCCTGCTCGCTGCGAGGAGCTTTCAGAGCTTATTCCCGGCGCCCTTGTTATTCGCGGCGACGCGCTCAACGAGGAACTGCTTGAAGCAGAGGGCATACAGAAGATGGACGCAATCGTTACTCTTATGCACATGGACGAGGAGAATATTATGCTTTCGCTCTACGCAAGGCAGAAGAGCGACGCTAAGTGCATAACAAAGGTTGAGAGAATCGTATTTGATAAAATCGTTGATACAATGCCGCTTGACAGCGTTATTCGTCCGCGTGAGCTTACAGCAGAAGCGATAGTCCGCTACGTCAGAGCCGTAAAGAACTCCGAGGGCAGCGCCGTGGAATCGCTATACAAGCTAAATGACGGCAGAGCAGAAGCGCTTGAATTCAGAGTAACGGCTAAGGAGAGCCGCGTTATCTCTAAGCAGCTCAAAACGCTTAAATTTAAGAATAATTTACAGATTGCATGCATAACAAGGCGCGGAAAGGTAATTATTCCTAAAGGTGAAGACACGATCGAGCAGGACGATTTTGTTATCGTAGTTACAACTCAAAAGGGATTGCAGACGATAGACGATGTGCTTGCGGATTGATTTCTGAGAGAATATTTTGAAGAAGGGTTATTGTGAATAAAAATCTCGTGCGCTACGTTCTCGGCTGGGTACTGATTATTATTGGTGCAATGCTGATACTGCCGATAATCGTCGCATTTATATACAGAGAAAATGATTTTATCTATTTTGGTGCGATTTCTGCGTCTTGTCTTACTTTAGGTCTGATATCCTCGCGCTTTAAGCCGAAAAATACGCAGATGTTCGTCAGAGAGGGTTATATCTCCTGCGCGCTTACGTGGATATTGCTGAGCGTTATAGGCTGTCTGCCGTTTTACGTCAGCGGTCAGATACCATGCTTTACAGACGCGCTGTTTGAATCAGTTTCCGGATTTACAACAACGGGAGCAACTATTCTCGGCGTTGACAGACAGATCGAAGATCTGAGCCAGAGTATGCTTTTTTGGAGAAGCTTTTCCAACTGGGCAGGCGGTATGGGAATTCTGGTTTTCATGCTGGCGGTAATATCTCAGCTAAGCGGTCAGTCAAATATGTATTTAATGAAAGCGGAAAGCCCGGGACCGGTAGTTTCAAAGCTTATCCCAAAGCTTCGCGGAACGGCAGGAATGCTGTACTCAATTTACGGCGGAATGACGCTGATACAATTTCTTATGCTTGCAATAGGCGGAATGCCGATTTTTGACGCGATTACGCTGTCGTTCTCTACTGCCGGAACGGGCGGCTTTTCTATAAAAAATGCAGGACTTATGGCTTATGAGGGTCACTATTACTGGCAAGCCGTAGTAACGGCGTTTATGTTTCTCTTTGCCGTGAATTTCAGCGTTTATTTTTTGCTCATAACAAGAAAATTCAAGCAGGCGATAATGTCAGAGGAACTGCGCTGGTATTTTGTTATGTGTGCGATGGCGGTGGTTATTATCGGCGTAGACCTTACGCTGAATAACGTTTATCCGCTTGTACTTGACCGCTGGCACCATGCAGCGTTTCAGGTTGCGACATACGCTTCGTCAACAGGCTTTGCGTCAAAGGATTTTGACCTCTGGCCGCAGATGTCGAAAGCAACGCTCATGCTTGTTGCACTTATCGGTGCGTGCGCAGGCAGCACAGGCGGCGGACTAAAGGTAAGCAGACTGATAGTTCTCGTAAAAAGTGTTATCCGCGATATAAAGCAAATGCTTCACCCGAATTCCGTTTATACAGTAAAGATGGACGGAAAGACGGTTAAGGAAGAAACAGTAAGATCAATTCATGTGTATTTAACTATCTTTACTTTTGTATTTGCCATGTCGGTAGTGCTGCTATCGCTTGACGAGAA
>CACYDO010000358.1 GCA_902773165.1 uncultured Ruminococcus sp.
AGTATATTGTACGGAAATAAAACATTTGACGAAATCACGTGGCGATTCGTCATAGAATATAAAGATGAAAACAACGATACCGTTACTGTTAAAAGCGGAAGGTATCTGAACGATATATCGGAAACGCTTAAAAGCAGAGATGTCACTGTACTCAAAAAAGAAGACGGAACATATTCTTTTGGTTCATTTTCTTTGAAGGAAATGGACAAAGAGGGGATAAAGCTTGATGTTTCCGAAAGCAAGGAAGAAGAATTATCCGATGATAACAAGTAAAGACAACGAAACCGTAAAGCACGCTGCGAAGCTTGTTAAAAGCGCGTCATACAGAAGGGAATGCGGACAGTTTGCTGCCGAGGGCGTCAGGATATGCCGTGACGGTGTGCGTTCGGGTTTTTCTCCCGAGCTGTTTTTGTATACGTCGGCGGCTTTGGAAAAATATCCCGAGGACTACGCCGAAATAGCAGACAGTTCCCGAAAGGTCTGCGAGGTTTCACGAGAGGTTTTTTCAAAAATATGTGATACAAAATCGCCGCAGGGCTTTTTTTGCGTGTATAATATGCTTGACAAACAGAAATTTCCGTATAGAATAAATAAAAGAGGAAACTATCTGGCGCTAGAGCGTATTCAGGACCCTTCAAATCTCGGTACGATCCTGAGAACAGCAGAGGCACTTGGAATAGAGGGCGCTGTACTCTCTGAGGATTGCTGTGATTTTTACAGTCCGAAGGTCGTTCGCGGCAGCATGGGCGCAGTTTTCAGAATGCCGCTGCTTGTGACTGACAGCTTTGTCGGTTATATTTCCGGGCTGACAGAAAGCGGCGTGGATACATACGCTTCCGTTCCTGTCATGGCTGAAGATATAACGAAAATCAGCTTCAACGGCGGCGTTATGCTGATAGGCAACGAGGGCAACGGTCTTAGTGACGCTGCTGTGTCGGCGTGCAGCAAAAAAATAACGATACCCATGCGCGGCAGAGCAGAATCTCTGAACGCTGCTGCGGCTGCTGCGGTGCTTATGTGGGAAATGCTGAGGGAAAACGGCTCAATGTGAGGTGAATTTCTGCGATGAACAATCAGACGGTATATTGGCTGTGGATACAGAATGTTCTCGGTTTTGCGTCGATCAAGCTTGATATGATCGCCGAAAATTATACGTTTGCCGAGGATTTTTACAGATCGCCATTGTCTGAAAAGCTCAGTCTGGGTTGTTTTACAAGTCAGGACGCTGTCAGATTGAAAAATGATTCGCTTTCTTCGGCTTATTCGCTCATGCGGCGCTGCGAAAAGGCAGGCGTGGATATTGTGTCTTACGGCGATGAAGCTTATCCGGCGCTGCTCCGGCACATAAAAGCGCCGCCGGCTGTGCTTTTTGTAAGAGGAAATACGCAGGTGCTGTCACAAGAGCTTAATATCGCGATCGTGGGAACGCGCTCTGCAACTGTAAGGGGCAGCAAAAATGCGGCAGCTCTTGCCTTCGACCTCGCTTCGGCAGGCGTTTGTATCGTCAGCGGCGGTGCGGTCGGAATTGATACGCAAGCTCATGTGGGCGCGCTGAGAGCTAACGGAAAAACAGTCTGTGTGCTTGGCTGCGGCCATGAGTGCGGATATCTCCGTGAGTTCGATCACATAAAGCAGGAAATCTTGCGCCGCGGCGCGGTGATATCGGAGTATCCGCCCGATATGAAGCCGTCTAAATTTACTTTCCCTCAAAGGAACAGAATAATAAGCGGAATCTCGAACGGCATTCTCGTCATCGAGGCAGGCAGACGAAGCGGTTCGCTGATAACGGTGAATGCAGCGCTTGAACAGGGGCGTGACGTCTTTGCTGTACCCGGAGATATAACGAGTGCTGTTTCCTTTGGCACTAACGATATGATAAGGGACGGCGCGATACCCGTAACAAAAGCGGCAGATGTTCTTGATGAGTATCCAAATTTTGGTAAACCGAAAAAAAGAAAAACGATAGACGATCATCGCTCGTCTGAGAAAAAAATACAAGTGAATTCCGAGGCTGATAAAAAAGTCGCTTTGACTTACGAACAATTGGCTTTGGAAACAGAAAAGACTGAAAAAGACGTGGCTGATGACGACGATATTTCCGAAATACCCGTGGAAATGGATTTTTCTGCATATATCGGCAAAAAGCTTCTGACCGATCGGAAAGCAGAGAAGTATCCGCGTAAACGTCCGGCAGGAAAAAAGAAAGACGGATATGTATCTTCGATTACAAAAAGGAAGCCTGAGCAAACTCAGTCTAGTACTTCTTCGAAGAAAACAGATACAACCGAAATAAAACAAACAAACAGGAAAAATCCTGCACCTGAACAGAAAATAATACCGGAAGTTCCGGCAAAAGCGAATGATGATTCGCAAAGACTTAAAGAAATATCACCGGAGGTATATGAAGAGCTATCTGACGAAGCCTCGGTTTTTTTGAAAGCCTTAGGCAGCGAGGTGCTTCATATAGACGAAGTCGCAGAGCGAACAAAATTGCCTATAAGCGCAGTTCATGCGGCGGCAACAGAGCTTGAAATGAACGATCTGATAGAGTCGCTTCAAGGCCGCAGATACAAGCGCATATAAATATATATTTATTTTATTTAAAGAAAAGAAAAATAGTTGAAACAAAGCCGCATACTGCGTCGGGATAAGACAGCAAAGCAGCGGCGCGTAAGACCTTAGTGGTGGAGGTTAATAATGTCAGATCTTGTAATAGTGGAGTCGCCTTCAAAGGCGCATACGATCAAGAAATATCTGGGCAGCGGATACGAGGTTCTCGCTTCAAAAGGACACGTAAGAGATCTGCCCGTAAAAAGGCTCGGAGTAGATATTAAAAAGGATTTTGAGCCTAAGTATGAAATAATGAAGGATAAAGCCGCTCTTGTAGACGAGCTGAAATCAGCGGTGGAGCGCTGCGATCACGTGTATCTCGCGACCGACCCCGACCGCGAGGGAGAGGCGATATCCTGGCACCTGGCTTATATTCTCGGGCTTCCGCTCGACAGCAAAAACAGGATAGAATTCAACGAAATTACTAAAACAGGCGTTGCAAACGGTATGGCGAATCCCAGATCTATTGATCTCGATCTTGTAAACGCTCAGCAGGCGCGCCGTGTTTTAGACAGACTCGTAGGCTACAAGCTCAGCCCGTTTATTTCACAGAAAATACGCCGCGGCTTGTCGGCAGGTCGAGTTCAGTCTGTAGCTCTCAGAATAATCGTTGACAGAGAAAACGAGATAAGGAAATTTGTTCCCGAGGAGTATTGGTCAATAGACGCGAAATTCACCCCGAAGGGCAGCAGAAAATCATTTTCTGCGTCGCTTTACGGTTATAACGGCGAAAAGCTCAGAATAACGAACGGAGAGCAGGCGCAGAATATTCTTTCAGAGCTTGACGGTCAGACGTTCAATGTAACGTCTGTAAAAAACGGAACGCGCAGAAAACAGCCTGCGCCGCCGTTTATTACGTCTACATTGCAGCAGGACGCTTCAAGAAAGCTCGGATTTCAGTCTAAGCGTACAATGAAGGTGGCGCAGGAGCTTTACGAGGGTATTTCTATCTCGGGTATCGGCGCAACAGGTCTTATAACGTACATGAGAACAGACTCGCTGAGAATTTCCGATGAAGCTAAGGCAGAAGCGAAGAACTTCATCTTAGGCAAATGGGGAGAAAAATATCTTCCCAAAAAGCCGCGTGAATTCAAGGCAGGAAGAGGTGCGCAGGACGGTCACGAGGCTATCCGCCCGACGTCTGTAGAGCTTTCTCCCGACCGTATAAAGGCTGATCTTACTTCCGATCAGTATAAGCTATATAAGCTGATCTGGGAGCGCTTTATTGCTTCTCAGATGGCTGAATGTATCCAGAAAACCACGCAGGCCGATATCGAAGCAGGCGGATATCTGTTCAAGGCAAGCGGTTATTACGTTGATTTCGATGGCTTTACGGTGCTTTACGTCGAAGGTAAGGACACAGAGGAGGAAAAGGCTTCTCAGCTGCCTCCGCTTGAAAAGGGTCTTGAGGTAAAGGCTAAGGAAATAATTCCCAATCAGCATTTTACTCAGCCCCCGGCACGTTACACCGAGGCTTCACTTATTAAGGCTCTTGAGGAAAACGGTATCGGAAGACCTTCAACGTATTCCGCAACGATAACAACGATCGTTTCGAGAGGTTATGTCAAGCGTCAGAGTAAAACGCTGTTCCCGACTGAGCTTGGCGAGGCGATAACCACGCTTATGAAGGAACATTTCCCAAAAATCGTAAACGTTAAGTTTACCGCGCAGATGGAAACTGAGCTTGACGAGGTTGAGCAGGGCAACGAGCAGTGGATAGAGCTGCTTCGCGATTTTTACGGTGAGTTCGCCGATACGCTCAAAAAAGCGAAGGACGATATGAAGGACGAAAAGATCGAGCTTGCCGAGGATAAAACAGATTATATCTGCGAAAACTGCGGTAAGCCGATGGTTTATAAATACGGTCGCTTTGGCAGATTTATTGCCTGCTCGGGCTGGCCTGAGTGCAAAACGGTCAAAAAGGTAGTTGAAAAGCTCGGAATACCTTGTCCGAAATGCGGCGGCGATATCATTATACGCAGAACGAAAAAAGGAAAGATATTCTACGGCTGCGGCAATTTCCCCAACTGCCGTTTTGCTTCATGGAGCGAGCCTACCGAGGAAAAATGCCCTAACTGCGGCGGTATGCTCTTTAAGAAGGAAGGCAAAAAGCCGAAGCTTGTCTGCACAGCCGAAGGCTGCGGATATGAAAAAGAGCTGAAAGAGGACAGCAGCAAGGAGCAGTAAAGGAGAAGTGCGATGAAGGTTCGTGTAATAGGCGCAGGTCTTGCAGGCTGTGAAGCAGCGTGGCAGTTAGCAAAGCGCGGCGTGGAAACGGAACTTTACGAGATGAAGCCCGTAAAGAAAACGCCTGCACATAAATCTGATATGTTCGCGGAGCTTGTCTGCTCAAATTCATTTAAGGCTGCGCGGATAAACAGCGCCGCAGGTCTTTTGAAGGAAGAAATGCGCCGTATGGGTTCGCTGCTTATGGAATGTGCAGATCAATGTACTGTTCCGGCAGGCGGCGCGCTTGCAGTTGACAGAACTCTTTTTTCGGCAATGGTGACGGAAAAAATTAAAAACAGCGATAATATTATCGTTGTAGAAAAGGAAATATCGAAGCTTCCGGAAGACGGCATAAACGTTATAGCTACGGGGCCGCTTACAAGCGACGAGCTTGCCGATGATATCAAAAATAAATTTGGCGGTGCACTGAGCTTCTTTGACGCAGCTGCACCTATCGTTACTTACGACAGCATTGACACCGAGTTTGCTTTTACTGCTTCGCGATACGGCAAGGGCGGCGGCGACGACTACATCAACTGCCCGATGAATAAGGAACAGTATGAGCTTTTCTATAACGAGCTTATTAAAGCTGAGCGCACTCCGCTTCACGGCGTTGATGTGCAGAATCCTAAAGTCTACGAGGGCTGTATGCCCGTTGAGGTCATGGCTCAGCGCGGCGCTG
The DNA here is from genome assembly GCA_902773165.1 of uncultured Ruminococcus sp. Lineage (GTDB taxonomy): Bacteria > Bacillota > Clostridia > Oscillospirales > Acutalibacteraceae > RUG592. The sequence continues at coordinate 5,522 of CACYDO010000358.1, forward strand.
ATACTCTTCGTTTCGGACCGATGAAGCCTGTGGGTCTTAAAGACCCCAAAACAGGTCACAGACCGTGGGCGGTGCTCCAGCTGAGAAAAGAAAACAAAGACGGCACAATGTATAATCTCGTCGGGTTTCAGACGAATCTTAAATTCGGTGAGCAAAAACGAGTTTTCGGATTGATTCCTGCCCTTAAAAATGCGGAATTTGTAAGATACGGCGTTATGCACCGAAATACATTTATAGATTCTCCCCGTCTTCTGAACCCGGATTTTTCGCTCAGAAGCAACAATAATATCTTCTTTGCAGGACAGATGACAGGGGTAGAAGGTTACATGGAATCGGGTGCTTCCGGACTTATTGCCGGCATAAATGCAGCGGCAAGAGCAGGAGTATGCGAGTCGCTTATTCCGTCGGAATATACGATGACAGGTGCGCTTTGCAGATATATCAGCGACGAAACTGTTAAGGATTTTCAGCCGATGGGCGCGAATCTCGGCGTGCTGCCGCCGTTGGAGGAGCATATCAGGGATAAGCAGCTGCGTGCGCAGGCGTATGCGGACAGGGCGCTTAGTTTATTGGAAGTTGATAGTTGACACTATAGTCAACGACAAAGTATTTTCTATAGGATATGTTTGTTTGGAGTTTGGAGAGTGGAGTTTTTTTGAATTAACTCGATTTCTACTTTCTACCTTAAAACATCATCAACCCATAGGATATTCACAATGTCGTTTATTAAATTAAATATATAATAATGAAAACAGCAGAAAGCCGGCGGCGCGGAGGTCAGTTGACCGCCACAACAAGGTTCAGCGGAACTGCCTGTCGGCGCCTGCCGACCGGAACTGCCTGTCGGCGCCTGCCGACCGGAACTGCCTGTCGGCGCCTGCCGACCGGAAC
>CACYDO010000359.1 GCA_902773165.1 uncultured Ruminococcus sp.
AAACCGCAGCGGAACTGCCTGCGGCCGCTTGGCCGCCGAGAAGATGGTGGGGAATAAAGAATTTACATTACACAGAAAAATATCTTGTCGTAATTTATTCGCCGGAGCATTTTATTTTGCATAAAATATTTGCGAAAAATTCATGATTTTTGGGTTACGGTATGATATAATGTTATTCGGGTACAAAGCAAAGGAGTTGTTACAGTGGGTAAAGAAAAATTCAAAAGATATTTTTTTATTGATATGGAAAATGTTCATACAAATGGCTTTAAGGGCGTTGGCGATCTGACCGAGCGTGACTGCGTAAGAATATATTACAGCAATCCCAACGAAAACATACCTATCGAACTGCATATCAAAATGATGTCTTCTTCCGCTGAATTTGAGTACATCAGGGTAGATATGCCGATCAAAAACGCGGCAGACTGCATGATACTGCTTGATCTTCAAAAATTAGCCGAAAAGCACAAAAAGGCTGAATATATAATCGTATCGAATGACACCGATTTTGACAGACCCATAAAAAAATTCGGAACATACGGCTACAAGGTGAGCAAGCTTTCCGAGCTTGACCGCAAAGAGGATATCGAAAAAGCGGCTAACATACGCGGATTTATCAACGAACATTTTAAAGATATCGCTATCTCCGCAGATGATGACCGCGAAGAGATCATAGAGCGAACCGTTCAGGCTGTAATGGCAGGAAAGACAAAATCCCAGATAAATTACAATCTGCTGAAGATCTACGACAGCCAATCGGTAAAGCTGATATACAACGAGCTTAAACCGCTTATGGCAGATCTTCCCGGTAAATGACGCAGACAATTCATAATTATTCAAAAAAAACAAAGCTCTCCTCAGCTTCATAGTAAAGCGAGGAGAGTTTTGTTGTTTTATATTCAGATAATTATTCCGTAAATCAATAACCATTCAGATGGAATACGCGCATTACCTCAGCATAATCTATGTAAGAGTAATCGAGATCGCAGTAACCGTTAACGCCGTCGACGTAGCCGCCGCCGTACTGCCACATTCCGAATGAACCGCCATAGCTGAGCTTGTCACTCCATTCTGCCACCCAGAACGCGTATCTTTCAAGCGTAGCCTGAGTAAGGCAGCGGCGCGCGTAATACGTAGATGTATAGAAGCCTGCGTAATATCCGTTTGCTTCAAGCGTATTGCAGAACGATGTAACGAGTGCTGTGCAGAAATTCATGCCGGAGTTGAGCTGCCATGATTCCTCAAGATCAAAGTAGATCGGGTAATCAAACTGCTTGCCCTGTATCGCCCACATACATGTCTGAGCTTCCGCTGCCGCGTCCGCCGCATTTACCGCATACGAATACCAGTAAGCGCCTACCTTTAAGCCTGCCGCCTTTGCACGCGCATAATTCTGCTCAAAATACGGATCTTTCTGCGAACGGTCTCTGCCGTAGCCTGCTCTGATAATAACGAAATCTATGCCGTCGGCTTTAACGCGGTTAAAGTCGATTGAGCCTTGATACATAGAAACGTCAATTCCTCTGCTGAACGCAGAAAAATCGGAATCGCCCTGTACCTCGGGGGTATCGGGAGCTTCTACGGGTTCTTCCTTGACAGCAGGAGCTGTCTTACTGCTGCTGTCAGGCTCGTCGGGCTGTAGGATAGTAACTCTGAGTACGCCGAATGCGTCTGAGCTGTCTACTGCGCCGTCACCGTTGATATCGGCGTATTTCAGCTTTTCCTGCGGAAGCAGACTTAATCCGACCGAATGGCGCAGAACCATAAGAGCGTCTTCGGAATTGACAACGCCGTCGCCGTTGACGTCGCCCGGAAGAGTTGTATCAACGGGCGGTTCGGGTTCCGGCTCGGGATCGGGTTCCGGCTCCGGCTCGGGTTCCGGTTCAGAGTCTGTATCATTATCTGTATCTGTCTGTATATCCGGCTCGTCGTAAGTTTCCGGTTCAGGTTCGTCCTGAGTTTCCGGCTCGTCCGGTGTTTCGGGGGTATCGGGAGTATCGGGGGTATCCTCCGTTTCCTCGATCTCGGGCATATCTGCCGTTTCGGGAACGTCGGGCGTTTGCAGATCGTCTTCAATGTCGGAAGAAAGAATGTCGCTGTCTTGCAGCTCATTTTTCCCGTCACCCGTATCGCTGTCTGATTCTGTTGTGTCGGGTGTATCGGTCGATTCCGCCTTATCTGGCGTATCGGTCGTTTCGGTCAGATCATCTTGATTTTCTGTTTCTGCTCCGAGCATATATGCCGTACCGTCAGCCGTAACGATCGTGTAAGCCACGGTCGAAAGCGGAAGAGCAATAAGCATTACAGCCGCCAAAAGCAAGGAAACAATTCTCTTCATATTCACTGCTCCTTAATATAATCGCCGCCGGCGGAAAGCCGCCGCAGCTTGTAGTGTAGTAAGATATACTTTCGGATGAACAGGCGCGGATCACCAGCCGTTGAGCCTGCGTGTTTTGATATACAGGGGATAATTCGTAAAGCTTACGTCAAAGTCAACATCTCCGTAAACGCCGTCTACCTGAGAAAGACCCTTCTGCCACATTCCGTAAGAGCCTGCATACGTAACAGGCTCGCTCCACTGTGCGATCCAGCAGTCATATGACGTTTTTATATGATCGTTCAGGCACGTTGTCGCCCAGAAGGCAGACATATAGAACGCTGCGTAATATCCGTTATCACGAATTATACTGCAAAATGTTTCCATGATCTCAGAGCAGAAATCCCTGCCTTTATCGAGCTGGAACTCATTCTCTACATCGTAAAAAACAGGATATTCAAACTGCTTGCCCTCAAGCTGTTTAAGGCATACTGCCGCCTCGCGCTCAGCCATTTCCTTAGTATCGGCAAACGAATACCAGTACACGCCTACGTTAAGTCCTGCCGCTTTTGCGCGCGCATAATTCTGCTCAAAATAAGGGTCTATTCCCTGTCGGCGAACGTCAAAATCCTTGCGCAGATCCTTCGGATCGCCTGTACCGCCGCCTGCACGAATTATAACAAAATCTATTCCGTCTGCTTTAACCTTGTTAAAATCAATATCGCCCTGCCAGAGAGAAACGTCTATTCCGTTGACGGGCGCGCTCAGAGCAAACGCTTCGCCAAGCTCTAAAGCTCTGCCCTTTGAAGCAAGCTGTGTAACGGCGATTTGCAGGATACTCAATGCGTCTGAGCTGTTTACGATACCATCGCCGTTGATATCGGCGCTATTGTACTGGTCATCGGTAACGTTGTCGTGTCCCAGAGAAATTCTCAGCGCAAATAAAGCGTCGCTAGTATCAATAACTCCGTCGGAATTAACGTCGCCGCTGCCAAATTTAGCAAGATCTTCGCCGTCATGCTCGTCTGCATAGGCCGTCAGCCCCAGGCAGCTTGACACAGTAATAACGACCGACAAAACAACAGCCGCTATTTTCTTTTTCAGCATAAAATAACCTCCATTTTTTTAGTCTGAAAGGTAAAATAATACAATTACTTTGCGATTATACCACATCTTTACAAAAATGTAAATTAATAATCTGTAAATAAAGATCATTTAAAAAAATAATGAAAAATGAATAACGTCAGTCAATGCAGTCAAATTCATTCAAATTCATTCAATGTTCATTTTTATTTAATTTACAATACCGACTAAAAGTGATATAATATTTCGTGATAAGCTTATATAAGGGCAGAATAACAAAATATCACCACTTATAAATGAAAGGTAGAGATCAACAATGAAACAAACATTATCGTCAACGGCGAATAACCGCAGACGCAGGGTATTAACTGCTCTCGCGGCACTCACATTGAGCATTTCGCTTCTCATCTCGGGCTGCGGAGATAAAAATACCTCCTCGGAAGCTTCACAAGAAGCTTCTAGCGCGATCGTATCCTCTCAGGAAGCAGAAGCTTCGGTTTCGTCCGAGGTAAGCTCGGAAACGTCGTCGGCAGCTGAATCGTCAAAAGCAGAATCCAAAGAAGAGTCCAAAGCGGAATCAAAAGCAGAGTCAAAAACAGAATCAAAAGCAGAGTCCAAGACAAACTCTCAGGAAGCAGCTTCACAGCCTGCCTCCACACAGACGGTAACGACGACGCAGGAAGACACTGCACCCGAGAGCAAGACCGAAAGCAAAGCTGAGGAAGCAAGCGGACAGTACCATGCAGGACAGACGATCACGGTTGACGTCAAATTCGGCAACATCAAAATGAACGGCTCGCCTGCAAAAATAGGCGCATACGACTATTGGATCACATACGATGATTCCGCACTTGAATACGTTTCGGCAGAAGAAATGACAACCTCTGACATGAAGGTCATCAACGATAAGGAATCGGGTTCAATAAAGATCGCCCACATTGCAGCGCTTGGCTTTGACGACGATTTCAGCGGAGAGAAAAAGCCGACATACCGCCTTACATTCAAAGTGAAAAAAGATACATCAGACCTCGGTCTTACAGGTGAATGCCCCTCGCTGACAGCTGTTTCAATGGACGGAAAAGACCTCCTTACACTCATCAGCAAGCAGCACCCGGCAGACACATATTCCGAAATGACCATTAACGCCGAGTAACACGGTGTGTAGATGCTGACAGTTCCGACGGACTTTAAACAACGGTAAACCAGTATCCGTGTTTTGAGATTATAGAGTTTTTACTTTGTGATTTATATAAACTATTTCCAAAATCCGAGATAAGCTTTCTGAAATTTCAATTAACCATAACTCAATAAACATAACTAATTCAAAAAATCCCCCCGTTCTCGAAACGGGGGGATTCATTATACACTAAATACTATGTACCGAATTACTTCGAAGACTTCTTCTCAGGCTCTTTACCCTTCTTATGAAGCTGCCATACAACCCAAAGAGGAGTTGCAATGCAGATCGACGAGTAGCAGCCCGATACAAGACCAAAGATCATCGGAAGCGCAAAGCTCTGAATAGATGTAATGTTGTAAACCAGGCATACAACGTATACAGATGTGATCGCTGCAAGCGTTGTGATAGATGTCATTACCGTTCTCTTGATAACCTTAGTCATAGAGAGATTGTAAACGTCGATCAAAGAAGCCTTGGGACCCATCTTAGCCTTGTTCTCTCTGATACGGTCGTAGATAACGATAGTATCGTTAAGAGAGTAACCGAGGATCATAAGTACAACTGCGATAAAGTTACTGTCTATCGGCATTCTGAACAGAACAAATACAGTGTAAACAATTGCAATATCGTGTACGAGGGCAACAAGTCCGAACACACCTGCCGACATACCGCCGATTCTCTTAAATCTGATCGTTACGTAAAGAACCATCAGCGCGCCGGCGATTGCAACCGCTACAAGACACTTAACGAAGAATTTAAGACCCATCGTTGCGTCAACGCTCGTAAATTCGTTAGTCTGGAAGTTATTGTCGGGGTATTTCTCCTGGAGTGACTGGAGGATCTCCGACTGAAGCTCAGCGTCTACTGTATCGTTTCCGGAGAACTGAACGGTAAGAGTATAGCCGTCGCCTCTGTCGCTGTTGCTTGCGATATCCTTTGCTACAGTAAACGTAACCTTGTCGTCCGGAGTTTTCTCCTGAATGAGAGCCTTCATTTCCTCCTCTTCAACGGAACCGTTGTAGGAGTACGAGATCATCGCGCC
>CACYDO010000360.1 GCA_902773165.1 uncultured Ruminococcus sp.
CTGCTGCATCGGCTGCTGCGTATTCATCGGCTGATTGAAGCCCTGCTGCATCGGCTGCTGTGTGTTCATCGGCTGATTGAAGCTCTGCTGCATCGGCTGCTGCGTGTTCATCGGCTGATTGAAGCTCTGCTGCATCGGCTGCTGCGTGTTCATCGGCTGATTAAAGCCCTGCTGCACAGGCTGCTGCGTGTTCATCGGCTGCTGCGAAGGAGCTGCGTTATTAGTCGGCAGACCGCCCTGCGAGGCTGTACCGTTGAGTGACAGAAGGCTGTCCGCCGAAAGCGCGCCCGATGTCTTCATTGGTATGTTGAACATTGTAGATTTACCTTCCTTTCCTTGCGAAAGCGCGTGCTCTCGGCAATTGAAATGATTCCGAAACGGAAATTGATGTTCAGGCTCACTGCTTTATCAGATCACCACAAAAGATTACTGCAAAACAATGATCCTACTCAAAAATATAATATCATATTTAAGCCATCTTGTCAAAGGAATTTTGATAAATTTAAATATAATTTTGATTAATCGGTGTTTTTTTATAATTGAATTGACATTTGCAGTAAAAGGCATTTGGGATATGGTATTGAGGTGGGAGGTTAGTATAAACTGTATCTATATAATACGAACTCTGATTCAAGCAATTATTTATGTCATTTACCATAATAAAAATCGCCGCCCGGAATAATCCAAGCGACGGCTTTATTTGTGTATTTTCTTAATGATGCTGTGATAAATATTGCTTACATAACAATAATTATCGGGATCGGAACTGCTTAAACTCTAAAACGCGGAAACCAACTTTCCCCCACAGTAAAACTCAGGCGGAACTGTCAGCGGCGACACGCCGCTATTTGGCGTTTTTGATAAATTGAAAATTATCCTTAATGTAAATTATTCCCGAAATGACCGTGAGTACTGCGGATATCCACAGAAGCACACTGTCTATGATCGAAAAGACGGGTGTATCAGCGGAAATATTAATGATACCCATTCCGATCAGTTCAACTATATATCCGTTTATAAGCACAACGATAACCGCGATCATCTGACTGACAGTTTTCGCCTTGCCCCACATATTTGCAGCAACGACCTTGCCGTTTTCTGCGGCGACAAGACGTATCGAGGTGACGGTAAATTCTCTGAATAGCACAAGGATTATAAACGCCGCGCCGATTATATCAAGCTCAATGAAGCAGGCAAATGCCGAGATCACGAGAATCTTATCTGCAAGCGGATCGGCAAATTTACCGAAATCGGTCACCATATTATACTTGCGCGCGATCTTGCCGTCAAGCATATCTGTGATCGACGCCACAGCGAAAATAATAAGCGCGATCAGAAAATGATGCGGTATAGAATCAATAAGAAGAAACGCTGCAAAAAACGGAACAAGAATGATCCGCATGAGCGTTAATTTGTTAGGTAAATTCAAAAATCGCTCTCCCCTTTCATTATCAATATCGTTAACCGAAAAATCCAAAGCTGTCAGTTTTTTATATAAGTGTCAGAAAAACTTGTCAATTACGATATTGCTTTTTTTCGGCAGCGATCATTTCAGCACAAAGCCTACTTTTTTCATCGCCTTATCTAATGTTCTCTGAGAGAATTTCTGTGCAATTTCAGCCGATTTGGAGTAGCATTCCTTCATAAATGCTTTGTCGGCGATATATTTCTCGTAGCGTTCTCTTACGGGGCGCAGCTCCTCGATAACTGCTTCACCCACGGCTGTTTTGAAATCGCCGTAACCCTTGCCCTCGAATTCAGCCTCGATCTGCTCAAAGCTTTTACCGGTAATTGTCGAATAGATACTCATAAGATTGTTTATGCCGTCTTTGCCCTCGGCATAAGCAACACGAGCTTCGCTGTCGGTAACGGCTCTCTTGAATTTCTTCATAATAACGTCAGGGTTATCCATAAGAGTTACAAAGCCGTTGGCGTTTTCATCGGACTTGCTCATTTTCTTCGTGGGATCTTGCAGGCTCATAACGCGCGCGCCGTTCTTCGGGATATATGGCTCAGGCACCTTGAACACATTTCCGTAAAGACCGTTAAAGCGCTCAGCGATATTTCTTGAAAGCTCCAGATGCTGCTTCTGATCTGCGCCAACGGGAACCATATCAGCCTGATAGAGCAGAATATCAGCCGCCATGAGCGTAGGGTAAGTAAACAATCCTGCATTGACGTTATCGGCGTGCTTTGCGGATTTATCCTTAAACTGCGTCATACGCGAAAGCTCGCCGAACTGCGTGTAGCAGTTAAGCAGCCATGCAAGCTGAGCGTGAGTTGTAACGTGGCTCTGAATAAAGAAAAGACTCTTCTCCGGGTCGATGCCGCACGCAAGGATAGAAGCGTATGCGTCTGCTACATTTTTTCGGAACGCTGCCGGATCCTGACGAACCGTGATCGTGTGAAGGTCGGCAAGAGCGAAAATGCAGTTGAATTCCTCTTGCATAGCAGCCCAATTCTTGATAGCGCCGAGATAATTACCGAGCGTGATAGTACCCGAGGGCTGGATCGCGCTGAATACTATTTTCTTCTTTTCTGTTTTTTCCTGTTCCATTATATTTAAAGCTCCTTTGCCATTTTGCCCAAAATCTCTATGCCCTTTTTGAGCTGTTCATTCGTGGGGGTAGAGTAATTTATGCGGAAGGAATTTGTTTTATCCTCCGGGTTTGCCATAAATGCCGTTCCGGGAACGACGCACACCTTGTTTTTCACTGCGTCAAGGCAGAATTTCGGCATATCTACGTGTTCGGGGAGATCGCACCAGAGGAACAGACCTCCGTCTATCTTCTGATATGTGATATTCGGCGCAAGATTTTCGTCCATCAGCTGCATTGTATACGCAGCTTTTTTTCTGTATACATCTCTGAGCATAGAAAGATGTGCGTCAAAATCATATTTCGTCAGAAATTCGAAGCAGACCATCTGTGACCAGATATTCGTGTGAACGTCCTGCCCCTGCTTGCAAACTACCATTTTCTGAATGATCTCCTTCGGCGCGATCGTAAAACCAACGCGCATGCCGGGGGAGATCACCTTGGAAAAGCTTCCCGAATAGATCACAAGACCGTCCTCGTCAAAGCTCTTGATACACGGCAAAAATTCTCCCGAAAAACGGAGATCGCCGTAGGGGTTATCCTCGATAATAAGAACGCCGTATTTTTTCGCAAGCTCATAAACAGCGCGGCGCTTCTCCATACTCATAGTAACGCCGGACGGATTCTGAAAATTAGGTATCGTATAAATAAACTTTGCGCGTTTTTCCTTTTTAAGAGCTTCTTCGAGCGCAGAAATATTAATTCCGTCATTTTCTATCGGAACGCCGACAAGCCTTGCATTATATGAGCGGAACGTATTGAGTGAGCCTATAAAAGACGGATTTTCACAAATAACGACGTCGCCCTCGTTGAGTATAGCCTTTGAAGCAAGATCCATGATCTGCTGCGCGCCCGATGTGATGAGGATATCGTCGTCTTCGCTGCCTACGTTATGCTTTTCCTTCATATAGCCGGTGAGGAACTGTCTGAGAGGAAGGTAGCCCTCTGTCACGCTGTACTGCAAAGCGGCAATAGGGTCTTCGCGCAAAAGGCGTTCGGATATCTCGGCGATAGCCTTAGTCGGAAACGCTTCGGGGGATGGATTTCCGGCTGAAAGAGATACGACTGTCGGGTCTGCGGCATATTTGAATATTTCTCTGATAGCAGACGGTTTCAGAGATTGAACTCTGTCAGAGAATGTATATTGCATATTTTTCAACTCCCTGTTATTAATATGAACACTGCTGCATTTTCTTTATCAAAATGTATTCATGCAGCGGTTTAGCAGTTCAAAGACATAATGATTTTACCATAATTCGGGTAATTATTCAACCTCGAATGAAAAGATTTTACGAAAATATAGCTGTATTCATAAGGACCTGACCGTTCTGAATGTCGATCAGACCGTAGCTGCACTCGAATCTGCGCAGCGACCCGGGATTCATTATCCACAGTCCGCGGTCCTGTTCGCCGTCGCTTTCGTAATAATTATAAGCTTCATGCTCGATATTTGCAACGTGAGTATGTCCGTAAAGAACGATATCCGCTTTTTCTTCCTTAGCGCGGTGTTTCAGATTACCAAGACCGTACTTGACGTTTTCAATGTGACCGTGAGTTATATAAAATTTCTTGCCCTCTATTGTTCTCAATTCAAGATTCGGCAGCGGACAGCTCCAGTCGCAGTTTCCTTTGACGCCAATAAACATCTTTTCGGGATAATTTCTTTTAACTTCTTCAAAATCGGAATGACCGTCACCGCAGAAAATGACTATCTCGGCTTTGGGCTTGCTGCGGACGAGCCTGTCAAACGTGACGTAATCGCCGTGAGTATCTGAAACAACAAGTATCTGCATGATATTAGCTCCTTTTCGCACAAGAATTTCTTATTATTATTTTACTCTCTTATAAACCATTTGTCTATAATGTAAATACTATAATAGAGGAATCTGCCTTAAAATTTTTCAAACAGCTGTATATATCTCTGAGAAACTGGCTAAAATAGAATTGGACGGCAGATCCGGGACAAAAAATTCTGATTCGGAGATGAAAGATGTGAATGTCAGAAGAGGAGAAATTTATTACGCAGATCTCAGCCCCGTTGTAGGCTCGGAACAAGGCGGCGTTCGCCCTGTGCTGATCGTACAGAACGACGTGGGCAACAAATACAGCCCGACAGTAATTGCCGCTGCGATAACGAGCCGCCGCGACAAGGCTAATTTACCTACGCACATAAGGGTAGACGCTGTTTCGGGCGGACTTTCAAAAGACAGCGTCGTGCTGCTGGAGCAGATACGCACCATCGACAAAAGACGTCTTCGCGAACGCATGGGCTGCCTGGACACAGGCTCAATGGGTAAGATTGACGAAGCGATCTCGATCAGCTTCGGTCTGCGTGGGTAAATATTCGTTATACACATAAAACTCCGCACATACCTGTGAAATATCACAAAAAAATGCTGCAATAAATATTTTTTCAAGTGAATCCGTTGACACAAGATAAAAAACAGAGTAAAATATAGGTATATGTTTTTTATTTGCACAAAGTAATTGTGAAAGAGGGTTCAGCTATGAAAAAATTAACATGTCTGCTGATATCCGCAGCGACGGCAGCCGCGGTAGTATCGACAGCGGCAATGCCTGCGAGCGCAGATTACATGCTTATGGGCGACGTTAATATAGACAGCAGCGTATCGCTGCGCGATGCGACTATGGCTCAGAAAATACAGCTTGGAACGCTATCGCCGACAGCCGAGCAGAAAAATGTTGCAGACATTAACGGCAACGGAACGGTAGAAGTAGCCGACGCATATCTGATCCAGCGGCTTGCATGCTACGACGACGAGCTTGTGAATTACGGTGCTAAGAGTGCGACTGTACAGACGTTTTCCAACGCCAAGAAGCAAAGAATAAAGTTTTACGAAGCAGTCAACGCCGACCGCGCAGCAAAAGGGCTTTCGGCTATCGAATACAATGACGCAATGCTTGCAGCAGGTCAGGAGCTTGCAGAACAGTTCGCCACAGAGGTAGCAAACGGAAAAACCGTTTTCTCGGGCAAGCGATACAACTCCATAAAGCATTTTTCCACGATAGTAGAGGATTATAAGCTGCCCACATGCTCAACAGGAACGCCTGCAAGCCCTATGGCGATCAGAGACGATAAGCTTAAAGGCGACGCGCTTTATAAGGTTATTAAACAAGATGTGGAAGACAACGGTTCAAAATCATCTTATTACAATCTTTACACAAACGTTCTTATGGGCGCAAAGGTAAAGGTGATCTACGCCGGAGCTTATCCGCTAGACAACTCAAGCGCACACTGGATAATCGGCGGATACTCGTAATTTCTTGCCTGCCGGATATTAATATTATTGTATATTCGCAAGTATATCGGGTTTTAGTAAAAATAATTGGAGAGCAGCTTGGCTGCTCTCCTTTTTTTGCTGTAACTTTATTATCTTCCGATAACCGGGCCGTCTCCGCCGGGATCTGTGAAAAGATCTGTATCTGTTACTAACGGAGTTGTCATCGACTTGATCTCACCATTAACCGGTGTGCTGGTAACTATTGCGTCCTCGTCATCAAACAAGAAATACTCAATCTCGGGAGAAACATATTTTTTGTTCATTGTCAAACGCCTCCTTCGTCAGAGCTTCTATTTACAACTTCTGCCGCTGTGCAATAATCGTAAAGAGCACGAGCAAGATTGATTTCGTAGCTATTATTGCCGCCCATTTCAATTTCCTTTAAGTAATTCATCGGAGAAACGCTGATATAACCGTCATTTCCGTCAGAATCTTTAAAGTTGATCGTTAAAATATGCTTCAATCCATGAGCAGGAATATTTTTGATAGTAACATAACGGTAAATCGTGCCATTTACAGTTTCAACGCCAAATTCAAGGTCATATTTACTTGTTTTCTGATCGTCCTTGTAGCAAGCAGTATTGTTGTTGTTCAGCGCTTTAGCTTCAGTTACATTGTTGTAATAGAGCTTAAGATTTACAGCGTCCTTTAAGATAAGCTCGCCGGAAGCTATCGTATCCCCGGATTTATCGGATTCATAGGTAGAAAATTGAATTAATTCGGTATCTTTCTTTTCAAGATAGCTATTCCACTTTTTCAGGTTATCGCCGTTCTCCATTACGCCAACATAGCTTACTTCACTACCTGCATTGTAATTCAACGCTGCAGCGCCGTAAGTAACCAATGCCTGGAGGAATACTCCCTCATCACTTAATTTAGTCTTCTGTTCATCAGTATACTGCTGACCGATAGCTCTGGTCAGATAACCGTTATTACTGCTAATGGAAACAGCTCTTGTTTCACCATATACATCATTACCACTGCTGTTCTTCGCGCCAAAAGCAGTCATATAGATAATGCCGTTATATATTTGTGCAGGGTTCAACGGACACTCCAGTATTCCGGTTGTTTTTATCGTGTTATCTACATCTACATAAATATCATTTCGGGTCGTGCCATCAACCTTCTGACCATCTACATATGTATCCCCTTTATTGTAAACAACAGAAAAGAGCACCTTTTCTACGTCGTCTAAATTCTCAACCATGAAATTCATACGGATAGTTCCGTCCAGAGACATATAAACACCGGTTGGTTTGATGTCCTTCTCTTTTGGCAAAATGGTAATGTTATCAGATGAGAAATATCCATCTGCTACCTTAGCCATTGTTCCGTCAACGACTGCTGAGCTGCCGATCAATGCTGTACAGCCGCTGAACATATCGGCAGAATCTTGAGCAGAGAGATTCCATGAAACTCTGTCGGAAGAAACCTCTATCGAAGCAAGCTCGGAGCAGTTTTCAAACATGCTTGTTGCATCGCTGATCCTTGTTCCGTCAAAGCTTGTAAGATCAAGGGCAGTCAGGTTTGAACAGCCGAAAAACATGTTAGATGTATTGACCTTTTGCTGCGTATTAAGCGTAAAGCTTGTCAATTTAATCTCTGTCAAGCCGGAACAACCCGAGAACATTTCCGACATGTCCGTCACTTTAGCAGTATTAAAGCTTGACAGATCAAGCGTACCGGTCAAAGAAGAAC
>CACYDO010000361.1 GCA_902773165.1 uncultured Ruminococcus sp.
AAATTTGTCACTGCTAACCTCAGGCTCACAAACAGTTTCTGCAAATAAGAATATACACAAAAATACAAAACGCGGAAACCGACTTGCATATGCAGTAAGCAACGAGCGGAACCACCCCGGGTGCATACCCGGTTACCACTCTTCGCTGTATTCGTCTGCGGCATAGCCGTCTTCATTCTCTTCGGAATATTCCCGGTATTCGCTTTCGCCGTCTTCCTCTGCGGACGTATATTCATCTTCATTGATGTTGGCATCAGCATAGACAGAATCTTCTGTATCGCTGTTTGTGTTTTCCGTATCATAGGCGGAAGACGAAACGCTTTGAGCAGCTTCGCTGTCGCTGCTGTAAAAGCCTATTTCTTCGTAGTAAAGAGTACGGTAAATATTCATAGCTTCTGTTACGCGATCAAGATAGTTCGCTGTTTCGGTAAACGGGATATCCTCGCTTGTCACGCCGGTTTTCGGTATCGTACCGTCTTCAAGCCATGAATCCACATTGCCGTAGCCTGCGTTGTAGGCGCAGATAACGAGCGCTGTTTCGCCGTTATAATGGTCAAGCAGATAACGCAGCATATACGTTCCGTACTCGATATTGACGTTCGGCTTATAAAGCTCTTCGCTGTCAAGCAGCTTATCGGGCATAAAATCTGTGCGGTAATTTTGCAGCCACGTAAATGTTTCGGGCATTATCTGCATAAGTCCGATCGCGCCTGCCTGTGAAACAGCGTTGGGGTCGAAGCCGCTTTCTGTTCTGATAACGCCGTAAATAAGGCAAACGTCCACATCAAATTCCTTAGAAGCCGCTTCAACGTAATATTCATATTTTACGGGATACAGGCTTTTCGTAAATTCAGTTGACGTTTTCCCGTGAAGCAGCGAGGTAACTACAAAGAGCGCAACCGAACCGACGATGAGTATCGCCAGAAATCCTGCCGCAAGGGTAAAGGAAATATTCTGTTTTCGATCAGCCTTTGTTTTTTTCTTTGCCATTATCTGTACCTCATTGTTTATCCGCAAAGCTTTGCTATAACGCTTCTCGTCTGTTCAAGAACATCGTCAAGGCTTCTGCCTCCGTCTATAATGATATCTGCGTGCTTCTCAAAGAATTCATCGGTTTTCTGAGCCAATATTCTGCGCTCAATATCCTCCCTCGGAAGGCCGTCGCGAAGCATAAGCCGTTCTGTTCTCACAGAAATCGGTGCAGTTACGGCAACAACGCAGTCGCACATTATATCCGAATTGCTTTCAAACAGAACGGGCGCGTCAAAAACTATCTTTTTGCAGCCGATGTCAATATATTCACGGCAGCGCTTTAACGTTTTCAGAAATATCCTTGGGTGAGTAATTTCGTTAAGAAGCTGTGTATTTTCTTTTGAAGAAAATGCACACCTTGCTATCTCCCTGCGGTTCGCCGTTCCATCGGGATCTATAACATTTTCGCCGAACGCAAGCGCAAGCTGTTTAAGACACGAGCTATCCTTTTCCAAAACTTCTCTTGCGATCTCATCGGCGTTTATAATGCCGAATCCGGCTTTTTCAAATTCACGGGAAACGGTGCTTTTTCCCGAGCCTGTTGTTCCGGTCAGCCCGACAATCAGGAAATCACGCAAGTGAGATCACCTCAAATCCTGCGGCGCGTATCAGGCGGTTATAAACAGCCAGCGCCTTTCCCGTCGTATCGGGGCAGCGCCCGTAAACATTCTCCACGCCGTCCTCGTCTATCTTTCTGAGGACATCGAAAATTCTGTTAGCCTGAGCGTCAAAGTCGAACTTTGCGCCGAAGCAGTACGTCTTTACATTCAGCTTTTCTGCGTCCTCATCGTAGCAAAGCGCCGCCGTACTATCCGCACTGTGAGCGTTCACATAATTAATATAGCCGTTATCGTCCGACTTTATGAGAATTATTCTTGCGCAGGGCGCATAATGCTTGTATTTCATTCCGGGGCTTGCAGCGGTCTCGCCGTCTTTAAGTTTATGGATAACAGCGTCGGAAATATCAACATGACCTATCACAGCTTCAAGCTGCTCATGCGTTATTCCGCCCGGACGAAGCAGCACAGGCGTTTCACCTGCCACGGTAATAACGGTAGATTCCACTCCCACCTCGCACGAACCGCCGTCAATGATATACGGGATCTTTCCGTCCATATCGTGAAGAACGTGCATAGCAGACGTGGGACTGGGTTTGCCCGAAGTATTTGCAGACGGGGCTGCAAGCGGTCTTTGCGCTGCGGTGATTATCCTCTGCGTTACGGGGTGCGACGGAAATCTGACCGCCACGGTATCAAGTCCGGCAGTGACCTCGTCGGGCACGCTGCCTTTTTTCATGATTATCGTCAGAGGGCCGGGCCAATACGCCTGCATCAGCATTTTAGCCTTTTCGGGAATCTCGCTGACAAGCTCAAACTCCTCTATCTGAGCGATATCGGAAATATGTACAATAAGCGGATTATCCCCCGGTCTTCCCTTTGCTCTGAAAATATTTTTTACAGCCGCCGGGTCAAGCGCATTTGCCGCAAGTCCGTACACCGTTTCGGTAGGCACGCCGACAAGCTCGCCGTTTCTCAGGGCTTCTCCTGCCTGCTGTATATTTTCTTTTGTTGGCAGAAGGACATTAGTTTTCATTTCGTACACTTTCTTTTCTTTAAACTTTAAAAATAAAAATACTATTCGTTTTCATCGCCGTCATTATATACGTAAATATCAACGCCGATTTTTGAGCCTGTCAGGTAGCAAAATTCAATGACCTTTGCTCCAAGATCCAGTGCCGGAGACTGTTCTCCGTATATATGAGGAACGATATTTATTCCCGAAACGACGTTATATTTTTTCTTTATCTCCAGTATTTTCGGGATAAGCGGAGACAGCTTTTCGACGATATTTAAAAGCTGCTCTTCAACATCAAAGCAAGGCTCACTATCCTGCGCACAGGCTTTCCAAGATGAAAATCTGCTTACTCTGGCGCTGTTTTTTATTCTCTCGCCCATTCTGACAGTACGATCAGGGATAATACCGAGAATTTCTGTTATCTCATCGGGGTCAAAATTGCTTCTTTCATCTGCGACAAAATCTGCGATCGTTCGTCCACATTCGTCCGTACCGATCTCTTTTATCTCCCCGGCACTTTCTATATAAAAATAAGAATAGCAGCTTGTTTTATTCATTCTATCCTCTCTATTTTACACCATGTTTATTTACCTGTTATTGTAAATTTGTAAAGTAATCATTAACACGGCGTGTCGCCGCTGACGGTTCCGGAGAGCTTTTTCGCAGCGGTCGGTTGGTTTCCGCGTTTTGAAAATATAGTTTTTCAGTATGTCCGGTGAGATATAATTACACATTACGAATTACGCATTACGAATTACGAATTGAATAGTTTGCTAAAGCTTTTTGTAAACAAGCTGAAAATATATAACGATCAAAACAATAACAGAAACCACGCCCTTGTATCCGCAGATCAGAAGCAGTATCGGATTCATAATATACTTGCTTTCTGATGGGTAGTTCGGGTTTACGTACACGGTGATTCTTCCGTTTTCCGCATGATTTGTCGTTGTCCTGAAAGACGAGCGATGCACCGAGTTCTGGTATTCATATTCGTAATCAATATAATATGTATATGTCACATATGAAACTTCGCCATC
>CACYDO010000362.1 GCA_902773165.1 uncultured Ruminococcus sp.
ATTGGCGTTTACAAACCGATATGAAGCGTTCGGATTTTGGCTTTTGCCGTCCCGCAAGTTGGCGCTTGCGAGACGGCGTTCTTTTTTTGTCAGAAGCAATAATGCGTTACCGCTAATCTGTCGATTATCGAAATGTACATTTGCTTCTGCTCGGCGGTGAGCGGCTTTCTCAACCAGCGTGTCAAGGTCATCTCACTTACGCCGAGATCGTCCGCGATACGCCACAAATAAACGTGTTTATTCTTGGCATATTGACGAATTTCTCTGTTCGGTGCGTCTTTCATTGTCGGCTTCACTCCTTTCTTGTTCTAATTAGTCTATACCTGTCACAATAGATAATATTTTGTCATACGATTATGTTTGACATTATAATGCTGTTGATGTTATAATCTGTGTGAAAGGTATCGACTGCCCTAATTTTAGCACAACAAATCTACTAAAGCAAGGCTTTTGAGACCAAAAAATAACGAGTTAACGGATTCGTTAATTTAGGGTTGGTGAAATGATCTTGGATAACAAAATCGGAAAAATCATAGGCTGCCGTATAAACACTTTGCTTGCGGAAAAGAATTTACTGCAGAAGGACTTGGCGGCGAAACTTGGTATAAAGAAAAACCTTATCTCTTACTTTATCAGCGGAACACGTATTCCGAACGCTGCACAGCTTATCGCTATCGCAGATTTCTTTAAGGTGTCTACCGATTATCTTCTCGGCCGCACTCGCGCGGGTACAATGAACAGGGATAAGGCGTTCGTCTGCGATTATCTGTCGCTAGACGAGGAAGCTGTGGAAATATTTTTAACATACAATTCTATGCCTACTGCTCCGATGCACGGCTTCTATTGGGATTATATTATTAAATACGGCTCGTTCACGGGAGATCAGTACAGACGCTTTGTAAACAGGTCATACAGACAGTTTATGAGATCGAGGTGTCTGACCGAAATTCTTACCGGCTGTGCTGCTGAAAATGCTCTTGCTGATATGATAAAGACCTTGCAAGATTATGTAAAAAGCGGCGTTCCGTATAAGGAGCTGAGCAGCTTTCAGCGTGAAAAGATGCGGACATTTCTTTATCTTTCGGTCGATATGATAAAAATGCATTTCAGCAATATCTACGGAATGCAGTCTTTCTTGACCGATTTCGTGAACGCCACTACTGATTACAGCAAGTATAACGAAACGGAAGTCTTGGCGATCGTTCACACGGTTGAGGAAATCATTAACGAATACGATGAAAAATACGGTCGTGATCCACGTCCGGAGGGCGACACGATATTCAGCTTTGACAAGGACGACAAACAGAGTATCGCCGACTTTATAATTTCACGGGAGATGGTCAGACCGGAAATGAAATTCAAACTTGAATATCTGCCTTTTATGGAAGAAGATGAGATCGAGCAATATATGGACGATATTGAAAAAATACTCGTTTCGCGCGGCTATGATTGGAACGATTTTGATTTTGATCCCGAACTGCTTGAAGCGCACCCGCAAAACTTATACGAGTTGTGCGAGGAAGTATTTCAGAACATTACTCTTGATAGAGAGTGGGACGATGATTTTGATGATGAAGATATCGCCCCGGAAAACGCTGACGATACAGACAACAAAACAGACAAGCAATAGTAACGAGCCTTGCTCTATCGGAAAATTTTCCGATCGGAGCAAGGCTCTGTTTTTTTAATCATCTTCCTTTTCGGCAAGGCGAAGACACGACTGAATATAGATCAGTCTTTTCCAAACATTGTCTACGCCTTCCTTGATTTCTTTGAGATCATCGGGATAGAGTGTACCTGTTGCATTGACACGTTTTGCGAGTTCGTTTATCTGCTCGGCGATTCTGTGAAAGTCAATGCGTATCCGTTTAATATCGTCGCCCGTGTAGCGGATAATCTTAGCCGTGAGTGAAACAAATCTCAAATATCCGCTGAGTGTTAAACAGCCCGATTGTTCAAAGTTCCTCATAATGCGGTCGTGTTCTTCCTTCGTCACTCTCACCGAGATGACGTGCGTCCTATTCTCGTTTTCGTATTCGTTTGCTGACATTTTTCGCTCTCCTTTGCGTTTCCTTTTCTCCGCTTTTTCTGTGTGATA
>CACYDO010000363.1 GCA_902773165.1 uncultured Ruminococcus sp.
AAGTGCTTCAAGGCCCATAACGAAAATGTTTCCTATAATAACTATTGCTGCGTAGCCTACACCGCTCGTCATATTCGCAAGAGTGAAGACTACCTCCATCATGCCTGCGTGAACGAGTACGAACGCGCCGACTCTTAAGAACGACATCGTATTCGTAACGTAGCTCAGGCAATACTCAAACAGCTCGAAGAAGCTTTGAACGCAGTAGCCGCCCCAGCTTTCGGGCTGCCATTCCTTTCTGCCCATCGCAAGCTTGCCGAAAGGCTCTTTCATAAAGATCATCACAAGCGGAATGATGATAAGGCAGATAATGTATACGGGAGTTGCGCTCTTCACGCCGAAAACTATCTGTGATACAAGCACACCAACAACAGAAACGTAGAACAGCAGTCCTGCTATGCCGTTGCTGCCAAAGATCGCTTCTTCCTTGTCGTTCATTCTGAAAGATGTGATAATATTAAAGATGATCGCCAATGTAACGAGCGCCATGCCTATTCCTACGGCGATGTAAATGATCATATTCGTCGTTGCAGGAGCCATTACCTCAATAGGCTTCTCCTCCAGACCGAACAATGCATGGAACATCGGGTCGAGAAGGTGCTCATAACCGAATACAGAACCGTAGATCGCGCCGAATATCGCGCCTGATATACCGCAGGGAATCAGGATTGAACCGAGCGGATTCTTCATTTTTTTCTTCATGAATACACCGAACAGCGCAACCATGATACCGTGGCCGACATCTCCGAACATGATTCCGAAAAGCAGCGTATAGGTGATCGCGATAAATCCGGTCGGGTCAAACTCATTGTAATCAGGCAGACCGTACATCTTGGTAAAGTACGCGAATGCCTTGGTAAACACGTTATTTTTAAGTCTTACCGGCGGAGAATGCTTAAGCTCTTCCTTACCGTCTGTTAGAGTACATTCGATAGAATCTATCTTCTGGAGCTTCTCTACGACCTCGTCTGCTTTTTCGGCAGGAACCCAGCCTACGATCACAAAACTCTTGCTGTAGGTCACGGCTTTCGCCATAACGTCGTAGCGTTTTTGCTGATCGACAAAGCTGCTGTGATAGAAATTCAGATCGTCCGCCTTTGTTTTTTTAAAATCGTTGAACTCGGCTTTCAGATTTTCCAGTTCACGCCGCAGTTCAGGCAGCTTTTTCTGCTGCTCCTCATAATACTTTTCCGGAGTACCTTCAAGATCAAGAACTCCGCAGCTCTCAAAATAAAGTCCCGAGAAAATTCTGTCTACATCGTCGCTGTTTGAGATCGGCGAGATGTACAATCCCCAATAGTAGTCGTCGTCAGACGAACAGGGGAAGAAAATGATAAACGGGTTATCGTTGTACGACTGCAACTTTCCGTAGCTTTCTTTAGGCAGCTTACCGAAATTTGCTTTGATATATCTGCATTCGTTGATCTTGCCAATATCGAGATCCAGATCGAGGAAATGGCGTATCTGCTCTATTCCCTGCTCACAGTGAGATACTTTGTCTTCAAGCTTTATACGCTTGTCGGTAAACTCATTGATCTGCGCTACAATTTCCTTAACATCATTGATCGTTTCGTCGGTAAACTCCCTTTTGGAAATATCGGTAAGCTCACACTGGATCTCGCTTGAAGCGATCGCTGCGTTAAAGCTGTCGATAACGTCGCTGTAGGGATTCACCGCCGACACAGGTATGAACATCTTGATATCGGAATGGAAGCTCATTGGATCATCCGGCTCAAAGCACTGACCCGAAACAAGCGCTTCTGCCGTATCGAAGAGCTTATCCTTGACGCCGATCACTCGCAGACATTTAATTTTTCCAATTGCCAAATAATGCACCTTCTTTTTGACGGCAGTCTGTCAGATGCCGTATTTTTATAGTAATTAGCCGAAGGCTATGGGCTGTTTGAATCATCAGACCAGCGTCTGAGCTTCAAATAAAATTATACAATAATGATAGCTTTTATTTTCTCCGGGTCTGCACCATAGCGAACTCCCTCGATAATGCTGACAATATTGCTGTATTCCTGCTGCATGACAAAAACGTAGGAAAGCATTCCAATGATCGGCTGAGTTGAAAAATGAATATTTCTCTTCGTAATTGAGTAAATACCGATCTCCTGTATTTGTCCTGCATAAACGTAATCCATTTTGGTTATGGCTCTTCCAAGTTTCGTACCCTCTACCGCCTTAAACACCTCTGCACTCGTTGTTGCCTCGCAAAGCCGCTGAATAACAGCGTCGTTTAGCGTTCCGTAAGGGAAAAGATAGCGTCTAAGAACAAAGGGATCTTCCTTATAGTACTTTTTCAATCGGAAAACTCTGACGAAGTTCATTATATCCATAATTGAATCAAACATCTCTTGCAGAGCCTTCTTTTCCGCACCCGATGTATGAGTATTTATAGACTCATAAAGATTATCGTAGCAATAGCGGTAAAGTGCGTTTTCAAGCTCGGGAATATCGACATTTTCTCCGTGTGCCGGACGGAAACGCGCCGCGATTTTTTCATAAGGCGTTCC
>CACYDO010000364.1 GCA_902773165.1 uncultured Ruminococcus sp.
CCTGATGAAATAAAAAAGAGCGGCCGTTCCTCCGACCGCATAATTAAAAAGGAACTGTTGAAAATTCCTGCTGTAATTTGTTATGAAAATACAGATTATCACTGCAAAACAAGTCCAACACACAAAGCAACGTTGGCGTATATAACAGATGTGGAGAGTAATGATAAAACACTTTATGTTTATTTCAAACCTATATGTCTGTTTCATCAGCAGCTGCTTAATGATAATCTCGGAGTTTTCGGATTAAGCGTAAGCGACAATGGTGCGATATGTGAGTTAAACACATCGCATTGGGCGATAAAAGAAAGAGATATTTTTAAAGCTTTAAAGAAAGTTGGAGTTGCTGTGCCTGAGATAAAGGTATAGTATACTGCAAATACATCTGCTCAAAATTGAGCACATCTCCTCAATTTTGAGGAAATCTTTCATATCGGTATTTGAAAACATCTCCCCAATATTGGGGGCATCCCATGTACGGTTCGGGAGCATTGGCCGAAAATTCGGCATATCAAAAAGCTGCTCCTTTTAACCCACTACGGCGATTCACTCAACAGAGGCCACTAAAACAATCTCCTTTAACAATCCCATAAATCACGCTATCACTCAAAACGCTCTCAAATGCTGACTGTGCGTTCCCATCCGTCACCGGCATCCGTTTTGTACCGCACAAATCGGAAATCGCAAACATCGCTGCCCTGACAGAGCGTTCCGGTGCGGATAAAATCAGTATAAGGCAACGCCCCATAATTGATGATATCTGCATGACAACACATAGCCCCAAGCTTCATCAGATTTCGTTTGCCAAGAATTTTAGCGTAAATGCATTCGTTACACTCAAAGTGGAACTCGTCTTTCAAATCGTCCTTATGCCATGTATAACGCCAGCCTGTTCCGGAACCGTGTTTGAAGCCAAAAGGAACGATCTTCTTCATCAACGGCAGGAAAAAGATCTTCTTTGCGAGCTTCTGAATACCGGACGGATTGAGAAAATTCCACATTTCCTCCGAAACCGCCCTGAAAGCGTTCTCTTCGCTTTCTCCGTGACGCTGCAACACCTCATAGATGGCTATAGATGTCAATATTTGTGCCATATGATTGTAGTTTCCCTTGTCGCAGTATGCCTTTTCCTCTTTGATCAGCTCATCAATACGTTTATAAATGTCCTCTTGTATTTCAGCTGAAAGCTTTGGAAAATAATCTTGATACCGACTGATTGACACCAGCTTTTCGGGTGTATACTTCTTCATACTTCCTTTATCCTTTTACATTCTGAATACACTATTTGTAAAATACACATTTTTTCTTTTTCATCCAATTAATTCTTAGCAATTGGTCGTTTATTTATATCCCTTACCTTGTTTAAATACAGGAGGCCAGTACTCCATAGGCTTTGCATCAATCTTCAGTTTGAAATCACAATAGTCTCCGTCAATAAAGCAAGTATGCTCCCGAAAAAGCGGAACGCCGAACACACCGAACATGACGTAATCCAGATTGCAAAGATACGGCATATATTCTTCATAGCCATGTGCCTTTGCGAAATCAGAGAGTGGACAAACCAGATTGTGATAGCTGAAATCGTATCCGCTCTCCGGCGGGAGCATCGTCTTTGTCTCAAAGCTTCCGGGGTATTTTGCTGCATTCGCCGCATTCTGCGTATCCTTCTTTTGGAACTTCTTATTTAGTGATTTTACATTCGTATAGGATTTGTGTACTATTGTTTTGATAATCCCGGGCATTGCATTAAAGCGGCGCTCATAAGCAAGAACCATCAGATGCCCGATCTCTTCCATTTGTACGCCGTATCTTTTCAGTACTTCGCCCATTGAAACAAAGCAATATGCACCTGTCAGATTGCTTGTTCCGCTGACGGCATCACCGCCGATATACGGAAAGTTATCCAGCATGTTTTTTTCATAGTGATCCCAAATCTCGGAAAAAACGATATCATATTTCTTCTCACAAGCCCTTTCCAGCTCCTCCGCAATGGGCTTTAGCAAACCGTTCATTGTTCTTTTCAGCTTATGTGATTTTTTTGAATAATACTCGTGCATCTTTTTGTCCTTTCTTCATAATGCTCTCATGTCAGAAAATCAAAATGACCATTCCGGCAACGATTTTGGCTCCTAAAATCCAAATTACTGTGAGGACACCCCGCTTCTTTAACACCTGCGTCCACGTCTGCACAAAAGGCAAGTCCTCCGTTCCCGGAAGCACCCAAAACCTACTGTGTCCAATCCACAGCTTGTCGATTACAACACCGTCGTACCAGTTCATACCATTTTCTTTTCACGTTCACGTTTTTTATCAATGTTCATCAGCTTACCCTGCCGTGCTCCACAGAATAAGCTTTATCCGCGATTCGTATTGTAGATTCACGGTGAGATACAAGAACAACCGTTTTTCCGCTTGATTCTTCTTTTAACGATTTCAGTATCACAGCTTCATTAAGACTGTCAAGGTTGCTCGTTGGTTCGTCAAGGAGCATAAAGGGTGCATTGTGCAGAAATGCACGGGCAAGCCCTATTCTCTGACGTTCACCTCCGGAAAGCGTTTCGCCAAGTTCTCCGACGTTCGTTTCGTAACCCTTCGGGAGCGTCATAATAAAATCGTGAACTGACGCTTTTCTGCAAGCGGCAATGACTTCATCGTCCGTTGCGTCGAGCTTTGCAATACGAATATTGTTCGCTATAGTATCCTTAAAAAACTGAGTTTCCTGAGTCATATAGCTTTCCATTTCACGAAGGTTTGACGTGTTGATATTCTCTATATTCGTATCGGAAATCAACACCTCTCCCTTATCCGTCTTCCAGAAACGCATAAGCAGCTTTAACAGTGTAGACTTTCCGCTTCCGCTTTTGCCGATAACTCCGACAATTTTATTTTCGGGAAATTTCATTGAAAAATCTGAAAGGACTGCTTCACCGTTGTAACCAAAGGTGATGTTTTTACACTCTGCATTAGCAAATACAACTGCAGATTTATCGGTAATTTCCTCGGTTTCGGGCGATTCCTCTATAATGTCGAGTATTCTTCCGCCTGAGGCTGCCGTGCTTTGCAGCGTTGTTCCAAGATTAGCAAGCGCAGACACCGGGCCGTAGGAGGACATAAGAGCGAATATCGGGATAATCATTCCGGGGAAATCGACCTCACCTATACTGTAAAGGTGATACGCCATCACAAGCATAAGCACATCAAAGATGAGAATAAACGAGTTTGCAATATAGGATTCATAACCTCCATCGGAATTCATATAATCATATCTAAATCTGCTTATATTTATTAGATTTAACTAACCTGCTGCTCTAAAATAGAGTCGATAACGACTCGACAAATGCGTTTATCCTCTCTGCCTCCTTTCACATCAAGTGATTGCTCCCAAACATTATTTTGACCTTTAAAGCTCATCATTTATCAAACTTGAATAGCTTTGCCGTTAGCTCCGCTATACCAATACTGACAAGAACACCAATAATAACAACCACCGGCAAAGCCCACATCGGGCTGACTGACATCAATGTATCGGCATATCCCGCAGGCATTTCTTCAACTGCGCATTCGTAGGTGTATATACGATTAAACCATATCTGCCCGTAGTAGCCAAATGTGGAAAATGTCATTATAACAGCGGCGGCGATGTCACCTTTCCATGAGTATTTAGTGGCTGCTCGCACGATCTCGGCTATAGCTGCGATAACTAAAAGCGGTATGCAGTGCCACAGGCTTGCGTCTTGTATTATAAAAAACACAATTATCATGAATGTTGCAAGACACAGCGGAACTCCGAACGATTTAACCTTATCAAACGCAGTAGTAACTACTCCGGTAATCAAAAGTCCTGCCGTGATCTGATAGCAAACGAACATTATCGGGTGTACCGATCCCAACACGCATACGATCAGCGTTCCGACGAAATACAAAAATGAATATAGCAGTATACGCAGCGCATTTTTCTTATCCCATTTTTTCATAATATACATTTCTCCTATTACCATTTAAAAACTGCAAGACGATTGTTCAGATTTTTTCCTATGATTGCAAACAACTTTCCTCTTACAGAATATTTCTTCATCTCATCATTGTAGCTCTGCTCGGATACAAGCGTTAGGCGAGGTTCAAGCGGCAGATATTCCTCGCCGGATTTCGTACCCCAGCCGAATGTTGCGTTCGTGTGC
Organism: uncultured Ruminococcus sp.; assembly: GCA_902773165.1. Classification (GTDB taxonomy): domain Bacteria; phylum Bacillota; class Clostridia; order Oscillospirales; family Acutalibacteraceae; genus RUG592. The sequence goes on from CACYDO010000364.1 coordinate 4,176, forward strand.
TTGACGGTGTCGTGATGCTTCGAGTTTTTCTCCAAAAACGGCGAATGAAGCTCCGCCAAAAGATATCCATGCTCAAACGAATCGCACAGCATTTTGAGGCAAGTTTTGACCTGCTCCTTCGAGAAATACTCCAGCACACCTTCCATTACAATGATATACATTTCACTCTTAGGTATCGCATGAGTCCATGCGCCGTCGAGTGCGCTGCCATCGAGCATGACGCACCTGCTGCGATCCTCATACACCTTTCGCCTGACGGCAATCTGATCGGGCAGATCGACATCAAACCAGGTGATTTTTCCGTTATCGACCTGCACAAACTTATCGTCAAAGCCACAGCCGAGATTGATTCCGGTTGCATTGGGATATTTTTGTATAAGCTCTTTGAGCTTTTCTCTGAACATTATCGTCCTTGCGACAACGCCCTCATGCGACAAAAACGGGTCGTATTTGCTTACGTCAACGCCCAATGTGTCGATGATCTCTTTCGCCTTTTGGTCTGTGATTCTCGGGTTTTCCCTCGCTGTTTCC
>CACYDO010000365.1 GCA_902773165.1 uncultured Ruminococcus sp.
AAAATATGTATCGTCCTCATTTGCAAATAAAATGTGGACAAAACCGCTTTCCGGGCATATTTTTTCCATAAACAGCTGTCACTCCTTAAAAACAATTACAAATTTCACATCTTACGCACTCACATATTAAACAAATTGTATAACAAAAGGTAAAATATAACAATTTTTTTCATATTCCACTTAAATATTATAAACAATATCCATCCAAATGTCAACCGGCGTCCGGGGTCGGTATGCACCGACGGGCAGTTCCGGCGGCGTGTCGCCGCTGACAGTTCCGTTAATACTTTATCGCGGAGGTTAATTAGTCTCCGCGTTTTTGAACTTACGTTATTTCTATTTGCAAAAACTTATTTCAGCTTGCATGAACTGTCTGTTTTCTCTTGACGCTGCGTTATAATACGCAAGAATAATAAACGCGGCTATTTATTTCAGCTTACTATATCTCACATCGGAACTGCCTCCGGGTGCATACCCGGGCGGAACTGCCTCCCGGCGCTTGCCGGGCGGAATTGCCTCCGGGTGCATACCCGGGCTAAGTGTATAGAAGCCTTGTATCTGCGTCAAATGCGCCGTAGGCTACAGTCATTACACTTTCGGGAATAAATATTTCTTTCAGGTCGGAGCAGTAGCGGAATGCATTTGACCCGATACTCACTACGCCGGGATATATTTTAACATGATTAAGACTTTTGCAGCCGTAAAATGTTTCGGAAGCTATGCGGTTAAGGTGTTTGGGAAGAATGATTTCCGTCAGGCGTATGCAGCCTGAAAATGCTCCCGTGCCTATGCTTGTAACGCTTTCCGGAATAGTTATGCTTGTCAGGCTGTCGCAGTTTTTAAACGCGCCCTTGCCTATCTTTTTGACGCTGTCGGGTATCACGATAGATACAATACCGCTGCAATCTGCGAACGCTTCATTCTCTATAACCTTCACACCATCGGGAATTTTTATGTATGCAGGCGCATAGAATGTACCTTCGTCTATATTTCCGAAAAGCTGCTGCTTAATACCGGAGTCGCGGTTTCTGACCTCAATAAAATCCACAGATGAATATAAACTGTATTTCACGTCGTCTAAGGCATATGTTCTCTTCGGTTCTTCCGAGGGAACAAGACCTGTATTCGCGCTAAGCTCCCCTAAATTCGCTTCACATACAACTACGTTGCGCAAATTGCAGCAGTCGGCAAACGCCATTACTCCAATTTCCTTTACACCTTCGGGGATATTTATTCTGCGCAGTTTTTTGCAGCCGTAAAACGCCGAATTTCCGATACTTTCTATCGACTCCGGCAGAGATATCTTTTTAATAAAATCACATTTATAAAAAGCATCCTTGCCGATCACCGCAACATCTGCGTCATCTATCGCAGCAGGAACAACAACATCTTCGCTGCTGCCGTAATATCTGATTATCTCGACCTTGCCGTCCTCTATCGGAACACAGCTGAATTCGTCCGAAGCCGATATGCGCGTTGTAAGAATATCGCCGTTTTTCGTAACGCCGACTGTATAATTTTTCTCAGCAAAAACATCAACAATATCAAGCCAATCTGCAATGTCGCACTGACCGCGCGAATTATCTCCGACAGCGTAAACCGAGCCGTCACTTTTCAGTCCTACCGTGTGATTGCTGCCGGCAGCGACCTTAACCAGCCGCTCCCACGAATCTACATCGCATTGACCGTAATTGTTCTCACCGACAGCCGCAGCTGTTCCGTTATCCTTTATAAACACCACGTGAGAACCGCCCGGTGCAAAGCCCTTGCCATTTATATTTCCAAGTCCCGAGCTTTTCATATATATTTCGCGCCGCTGTTCTTCGCTAAGCTTAAAATAGGTTATTATTCTTTTATCCTTTTCGTTTTCCCTTTTGCTCATGCTGCCAACTCACTTCTTTCAATTAATATATTATAATTACGCTGCAAGCAGCTCTGCCGTTTCTTTCCAGAATTCACTGCGCACCTGTTCAAACGCTTTGCGGTCTATCTCCGATTCCTTACCCAATTCGTGCCAGATACTGAAATTATCTCCCATTCTGTGCTCCTCGCGGGTGAGAATAGCAAGCGTAGAATCGGCATGCTGTCCGATATGGTGCAGCTCATATGAATGCCCATCGGGGTCAAGCGCCGCCAAGCCCTTTCTCATTCGTTCGAGATTGGTAAGTCCGCTCTCCTCGTCCACTCTGCCAAGGTCAATATTTCGTATCAGCGCTGTTTTGCCGCCTACCATTTCAGGCGTAAGCCCTGCTTCCATGCAGACGTTAAACTGCTCTGTATTTTTCAGTTCCTTGATCACATCGAGCGGATATCCCGAGGTTTTCTGTATCTGCGCCGCTTCGTTAACCGAAAGACCATTCATCGACGCCCCTACAAGACCTGTAACAGCCTCTTTTCCGCCTTTCAGAGCGCCCGAAACAGCGCCCCATTTAAATCTGTTTCCGCCTTCGGCTGCCGCTGCCTTCAATGCTTTTTCAAAGTCGTTTGTTTCCACGCCTTCGACAACACCTGCGGATATTCCGCTGATAAGACCCGAAGCAAGCGCCGCCGAAGCTGCCGATTCAGCCGAAGCCGAAAAAATCACGCTGACAGCAGGAACGCCCGCCGCCTCGGCAACAGCCGCTACCGTAACACATACAAGAATAACTCCTGTTCCTATGGCGATATTCTTTACGAAATCGTCGTATGTTTCATCGTATTTCTCATATTCCTTAACGACAGTTTCACCGTTTTCGCCCATGGTAAACAGGTAACGAGTATCCTGAAACTGATCGAAAAGCTCCGAAGACGAATACCCGAAATAAACATTCTCCATAGAGTTGTAAGACAGCTCATCTATATACTCACGGGAAACATATATTGCGCTGACATTCTCGACAAAGCGTCCTTCCATATCGGGCTGAGAAATAAGATCGCTGTATATCGTATCCTCCATATACCTCAGAAGCATAGGGTCGGAAAGCGACTCAAATTTCAGAGAATCAACATATTCCTCACTTAAAGGGTCGATTGCTATTTCAAGCGGCTTCACCTCAGGCTGCTCGTTATTCTCACGCGACCCGGCAGCAGAAATATCTTCGCCGCTGCTCTGAACCGTCTTTGCCGTTTCCGATAGAGAACACCCGGTCAGCGCCATGAGCAACGATAATAAAAGCGCCGCTATTTTTTTCATAGTAATATCACTCCATTTTGAACGTCATGCCCTGAGCTTTATCGCAAATGCCGCAGCTGCGACCACAACAATACATATCGGGATAACAACGATCGGAAATTTCTTTTCGTTCTGCTCCTCATCAACAGAAGATGTATTCTCCTGCGGAGCAATTATCTCTCCATTATTCTCTATAGTATGGCCGCGTTCCGTAAGATCATTAAGCTGCTCGATCGTATACGGCTTATCCGAGCCAAGATGCTTCGTATAAGCCGTCAGCAGATTATTAGTTCCGACATAGATAGTCTTAACTGACGGAGTAAGGCTTTTGTCGTAGCGATTGTAAGCGGTAACTGTATATACGCCCTCCTCCGTAAAGCTTTCACCGTCTGCCGCAGCGCGGTTGAACCGCGTATCTTCAACAAGACCTGCCGCCGTATCGTTGAGTATCTCCTTCTTTACGCTCAGCTTCGGATATTCCGATTTCGCGGTATCTATTCTGAATCCGTTTTCGGTAACATCGCCGTTGTTAAGCTCAGAGCCTGTCTGCGAATCAAAGATATATACCATGCAGTTGCCGTTTCTTATCTTAAAGCTGAAAGACGTGCGGTAATATGTCGTCAGCCCAACGTCCTTAGTCAGCGAAAGGTCGCTTGAAAGACCTGCAAGCTTGTTGGTGATCGCATAATCAAGATGAACCTCATAATCTCCCTCCTCAAACAGCTGAACTGTTGTGTCGGCACCGGGAGATACGAGCGCTTCCAGGTAATTTGAGTATTCTGTAATATGATACTGCCCCTCGGAGTCGGTATATTTTATTACCATCTCGCCGTGACCCATGTTGTGGGGAGTTGTCTGAAAGCCGCCGTCACAGCCCTTTTTGTCCTCCGCAACAAACAGCTCGGGCTTTCCGTTAAGCTTCGTGATATCCTGATCGAGATGATACGACAGTCGTATTTTATCGCCCGCGGTTTTGAGATATACGCCCTTTTCATCTGCCGTGTCGGTGTAGCCGCTGATGCAGAACGAGCCCATATCCCAGCCGTAATGCGGATCGTTTTTCCCGATGGTCTCATCTGAGACATAATCATTTTTCTTTGTTTTTACGGTGTAGTCGCGCGATGTATAGTAGAATTTACCGCCGTTTTCCTCTTCGTTCTTTTCCTGATATCCTGCGTAAAACTCATAAACCTCGGCATATTCGCGAAAAACATCGGATCGCGTTATCGCGTTTAAGCTGCTTTCAACGTCGAGGATATTTTCCATGTCTATATCATATTTCTTATCGCCGATCTTTTCTGTACGGTATGCCGCGATAATACGGTAATAACAGCCGTTTATAAGCTGTAAATCATTTACTCCGTTACCATCGTCAAACGTAACATCGCCGGAAACATTGAGCTTATAACCGCACGTTACCCACCGTTCGCGGTCAAACGAGGTTTGCAGAATAACAGCGCCTTTGCCTATTTTGCCGTCGTATTCCTTACCGTTGACTGTATTGCCGAAATCTGTAGCCTGATACCAGTCAGGCTCGCTGCTGTCGGGTTCGTAACCCTT
>CACYDO010000366.1 GCA_902773165.1 uncultured Ruminococcus sp.
ATATTTATTCTTTATCTTTTTATTCTATCACGAATCGAAAGCTATGGCAATACCAACTCCATAGCAGCCAAATCGCAGCCGCCGAAAAAATTATCAATAGACGTGTGAAAATATCCGTGAATGAGCAGCGGTCACAGACCACGGAAAATGCGTGTGAGCAGTGCGGCATAGTTTATCATAACGGTTTTACCACTCGCACGCGAAACGCACGCCTTTCCGGGCAAAATCTTTGAAAATGAATTGCGTTTCCGCGTTTTTATCGAGAAAACATCTTGACAAAAGCGCGTGTCTGTGCTATGATAATTTCTGCAAGTGACAAGCGTTCATTTGCAGCGACAATTTATTTAGGGGTATAGCTCAGTTGGTAGAGCAGCGGTCTCCAAACGTGAACCGCGACTTAATTTATCGCATTATTACTGGATTTCTCAGGCTTGAAACGTCGGTTTCAAGCCTTTTTTCATGTTTTGATTTTTGCAAGCTTGCAAATCAATTTATGCAAAACCGTCTCCAAATCTTGCAAAAAATCACAGAACAGCATCAATAGACCAGCACTATTTCAACAGCAGGGAAATAGGTGGCTGATACTTTTTTGAGCACAGATCACTTCTCCTCTGACACGTATTCTGTATATTTGAAAACCGCCTCTGAGATAATTGATAAGCACTCCATCAATAATTCTAAATCACCTTGAAAGTCATGATAAATGATACTGCCATAAAGCAGAAAATGCTGCACTCAACTACTCCCGTCAAGTACAACATTCTCATTTTAAAATGTTAATTCTATTGAGTTTTTTCGACAGTTATTTCATCTTACAATCTAAAGCAGATTCTCAGTTTTGAAAATCCCTTTTCTTTGTTTATGCGTCGCAAATTCTGAACGGTTCTCAATATTCGGGCATTTTGTACTGCGGCTTTGTCTTTGCGCTTGGAAACAGCAGCTCCGAAAACTTTCTGTCGGACAAATCCGACGGCAACGGGCAACCGATTCCCTTTTCTTCGGCAATGTTCAGCACCTGAATGAAGATGGTGCGCGAACATCCGACACTTTGAGCAATCTGCGTTTTGTTCAATCCCAAGCTACTCAATCTCAATATCTCGCGGTAATTGATCATGTGATTATCTCCTTCGTTGTATTCACGCTGAGCGTGTAACAACATCTTACCGCAGGTTATTTGACTGTTCAATCTCGCCGTTGATGATGTTCGGGTTGGTGCGACATATAGTAAGATACCGTCCAAAAACGACTATCTGTTATCGCGGAAACAAAAACACAACAGAAGAACGGCTTATCACCGTGAATTGAGAACTTTCGGAATGGATGATGGAAAACGAGAATAATTACAGTACGAATCCGTGAAGCTATTCCAAATACAACTAAAATGCTTCCGCTATAAAGCAACAAATGCTGTACTTAACTAATTCTGTTAAGCACAGCATTTTCCTCTCTATTGGTTGATGATTTTTACATTCCCTTTAATTATGGAATGATCAAACCTACATAAACTGTATGATCGTTCAAATAATCACTCCGTTTTTTCTGGTGACAGATCAAAACTTCGCAAAAGAATAGCTTTTTGGGGAGATGATACTTCACGTGACAAATCAGCCAAGCACAACGCCAAATTCTGCAAGATGCATTTGCAGATGGGTCGCGTCGTCGATATTAACCACTCCGTCGTTGTTGACGTCCGCCAAAAGTCTTTGTTTTTTGTTAAGATAGGCAATCTCTGCAACATGGCGCTGAATAGCGGTTACGTCTTTGACGTCTATTCTGTTGTCACCGTTAGCGTCTCCGATATGGTCAATACTCACTTCTGTTTCAAATGTTCCGTCGCCGTCTGTGTCAGCCTTAACACCGATGGTGTTAATATTGATTTCATAGATATACGCTGATTTCGCATTCGCGGAAAATTGGCAGGAAGTATTTACATCCAAGTTTTTCGCCGAAATCGTAACATTGTTCAGATTGTCGGCGGTGAGAATATAGCCGCCTTCCGTTTTCCTCAACGACGCCTGATTGACATTATCGCCTTTTACGGTGAGCTTATACCAGTCTGTAACGCAAACATTTCCATTTGTCACCATTGCAATTTCATAACTTGTGTTATCTCCTTCTACGTTTATATAACCGTCAGGCGCAAAATTAGAGTAGTTTCCATTACTTAATGTTGCATAATAAGAAACGTCTTCATAATCCATGTTAAGATCAATAGCTACATTAGACTGATACGATGCAGAATAAGTTGACTTTGGATTCCACAGTGCAAAGTTTTCAGTATTTTCATCATAGTTTTGATCTAAAACTAATGTATAATCATACTTTTTGATTCCTTTATCTGACTCGTCTGTACCTGAATAAGCCAAATTTGAACTGCCGACTTCGATAACATCAACCTCTGCATTTTCACCTTTAGAATTAGTGATTTCAAGACCTGCAATATAATGGTTAATGCTTGTATTATCCATAATGCTTTCTGCCTGCAAACCGTTTTTATAATCATACAGACCATAGATTTCGCCTGTTTGAATTCCCAAGGAACCAAAGTTATTCCAGTAACAAACTGCATTTCTATTGTTATCAATTCTGCCACACCAGTCAGGTTTTATCCAACTATGATCTGATGAACGATAATAAATGCAATAATAATCATTTAGTTGATTACCTTTGAGAGCATTAGGATCGGCAATCAAAATTTTCTTATCGTAATCCAATCCAGTTACATCCGAATGATAGTATGTTTTTAGTGTTTCTATACCATAAGCAAGAATAGAATGATTTCCAAGATTATCATAAGATCCTTTCTTATGTGATACACCGTCTACAACACAATCATGTGTGAACTCTTGAGATATGCTGAAAAACAAATTGAGCATTCGGGTTCCGCTATTTAAATATGACTCCAAACCTGAAATATAATTATATTGCGTTACGTTATTCATAAATGCTTGTTTTCTTATTGCGGGATTAAGGCTAGAATAACTTTGAGTAACTTGAAAACAATTGATTAATGAAATAACATCTTGACCGGTTGTGTTTTCAAGAGCAATATTTTTATTTACGTTCTTATTCAAACCATAGTAGCTCAAATCCAATGTACCATATTTCACTAACATTTCAGTCGAGGTCATGCCATAGCAGGAACCATGCCAACCGCCTCCGCCACCTTCTGACTTCGGTTTGTTTTTCCATTTCATCCAACTCAACATATTCTCAATATCACGTTCTGTGACATTGAAATTGTTTTTGAATTTTGTTAAGATAGAGTTGTTAATATAGAATTTTTCAGTGAAATATTTGGATGAATTATTAAAACTCCAGTTATCTACACCCCAAGCAAACGGACTTAATGCTTTGGTTATTGTAAATTCCATCGTCTTTTCGCCGTAGAAATTGCCGATACCCTTTACGACCGCTCTGGCTGTTCCGGGCTTCGCGTTATCGTAATAGTCAACCGTGTAATCCGTTCCCTGCTTCAAAGCGGTCGAATTGAGCTTTACCGTAACGGTAGGCTTTTTCTCGGTTTCGTCATAGGTATATTCAGTTTGACTGAGGGTGGCATTTGCGGAAGCGATATGGCGTTTTTCAATGGTATAATCAACCGTTTTGGTTCCGCTGTAGTTGTTTTTGCATGTTATAGTCACATGATGCTTGCCTGCGCTTTTGCAGTCCGAGTCATATGTAACGTCATAATCTGTTCCGTTTGTAAGCCTTACAGAGTCGGCGTTCAAGTTTGGTTTATAGGAAACCGTTACGGAGGGCTTGTGATTTGCGCCGTCATATAAATAGCTTGTTTCGGAAAGAATGATATCTAATTTTTCGCTGATTTGTTTTCCCGAAATGGTAAACGGCTTTCTAACGGTTCCGCTGAAATTTCCGATACCCTTTATCGTAGCGTATCCTGTTCCCACCTGAGTGTTACTGCTATAGGAAACCGTAAAATCCTTTCCCTGAATAAGGTCTTTGCCGAGCGCTCTAACACGCGGAACGGGTTCCTTGGCTGTACCGTCATATTCATATTTGATTTGCGAGAGCGCTACGATATCATACCCGTCGCGAATCTCATGAGGAGAAATCGTGTATTCTAAGGAAAGAGAACCGGAATAATTGCCTATGCCCCTAATGCTCGCTTTTGCTTTTCCCGCGTTAAGATTGTCCGAATAGCTTGTTTCATAGTCAGCGTTCTGAGTCAGTCTTTTTCCGCTGTCGGTCAACGTAAAATCGGGGTACTTCTCATAGCCGTCATAGGTTTTTGTTCCTGTATTATTTGTCAGCATTCCAGAGGCCAGCGCCTTTGGGCTGATCGTAAATGTGATAACGGCTTCGCCGGTATAATTTCCTTTTCCCGTCACGGTCACGGAAGCGGTTCCGACATTTTTGTTTTGAGAATACGTAACAGAATAGCTGCTTGAAGTCAAAACTGTCGATCCGTATTTCACTGTCACCGAGGGTTCCTTATTGGTTCCGTCATAGGTATATGAGTAGGAAGAAAGCGTTATTGTGCAATCGGAAATCGGTCGGATATTTTGCTTGATAGTAAAGTTTTTGCTTACAGAGCCCGTGAAGTTGCCCTTGCCTGTAGCTGTGACCGTCGCTGTTCCGACTGCGGTATTGTTTGAATAGGAAAGAGTGTAGTCCTTACCGTTGTCCAATGTAAAGGAACCGAACGAAAGTATCAAATCGGGCGTTTTTGCCTTTCCGTCATATGTAAACGTATTCTCCGAAAGGCGTGCTTCGACTGAGGTAAGGTTTCTCTTGCTGATAGTGAATTGCTTCGTGATTGTTCCCGCGTACGATCCTTTTCCTTCTACTACAGCGCTCGCCGTACCTGCCGCAACATTGTTATTGTATCGCAAGCTGTAGTCTACATTTTCGGAAAGGGTTTTTGAACCGAGTTTTACCGTAACGGAAGGCTTTTTTTCGGTTCCGTCATAAGTATAAGAAGTATTCGACAGTGTGACAGAAGCAGATGAAAGAGAATTGTTGGCAATAGTAAAGTTTTTGACAACAGTACCCATGTACAAACGTTTGCCCGTAATGATAACAGAAGCAGTACCGGCGTTTACGTTATTAGTGTATTCAACCTCATAATCCTTGCCCTCGGTCAGATACTTATAGCTCGCTCCGACCGGCGCAGAACGCGGAAGGGTAAAATCTTCACCATCACCTGCGTCGGGAATAGGGTCTTCTTCATCTTGACAAATAGTGTAAACCGAAACCTTCGGTCTTTTTGCCGTTCCGTCATAGACGTATGAGTTTTGCTCCAAGTCTATCGTTTGATATTGGATATCGAATTTGGGCTGAACCTCGGCGGTTTCCGAATAGGAGCCGGAATACTGACCTATGCCCTCAATTTTAAAATATGATATCATTTTATTCCAGTCAACGGTATACTGATAGGTGTAATCCACATCTTTTTCAAGCTGTACACCATCTCTTGTCCAGACGTCAACAAAAATCTCATAGTCATTGTATTCGTTGTAGTTAAGATAAATGAGAGTATCGTTGATATCAAAAATCTCATACGAAATGTTGTTCTCGATAGCGTAGCTTTCGGCGGCGGAATGTCCCGGGCATTTCAAAGTCACATTTTGACAGCCCTCAAACACACCTGTTCCGATTTGAGTTTCGGCATTTTGTATCACCACTGTTTGAAGCGCCGTGCAGTTGGCAAACGCAAAGGAGCCGATGTTAGTAATTGTGCGCGGCACGGTGATCGTTCGGGTGGTCGTATTGCCTGTATACGCATTATCGCCGATCACGGTGACGTCCTTTGACAAGTACCTGTCGGGAACGGTGATTTCGGTCGCCGTATCGTTGTCGTACATCAGCTTGTACGTGCCGTCGTTTAATAACGTATAGCCTCGGGCAGGCGTTTCCGTTGAAGGCGGATCGCTGGGCCTTGTGGGGCGGGTGTGCACTGGTTCATTGGGGTTTGAATCGGAGCGATGCACCTCTCCGTGAAAAACCTCAGCCGAAACAGGGAAAACCGGCAACACACTGAGAATGATCGAAATGATCAAAACAATAGCTATCCGTTTTTGGTGTTTTTTCTTTTTCATAAAATGATCCTCCTAAATTATAGATTTCAGCATAATCAGCTGTTAACCAAGTTCTGTAATAAATTCCGCAAGGTACATCTGAATACTCGTCGCATCAGATACGGTAACACTGCCGTTTTTATCTACGTCAGCAGCAGTAAAAGCATTCCCGGAAAGAAATTCTATATCGGCAAGATGTCGCTGTATAGCTGTAACATCGCGGATACTGACCCTTCCGTCGCCGTTTGCGTCGCCGAGAATGAATGATTGAGTGTTAACGATTTCAAATGTTTTTGTGACTGCTCCGTTGATCCCGTTAATACCTCTGACAACCACCTTGGCGATTCCGGGTTCGGTATTGTTTTCATATTCGATCTCATACTGTTGATTCTCGTTCAGCTCTGTACCACGGTAAGATACTGTTACTTTAGGTTCGATTTTTTCGCCCGTATATTCGCAGCTTTCATAAGCAAGCGCAACGTCGCAGTCGTTCAAGCTGACGTTTTGTATGGTGAAATCAAAATCTATATAACCTTTATAATCGTTGATTCCGTATATGGTTCCCTTGGCGGTTCCGGAATTAACGTTTTCTTGATAAACGACCTTATAATCCTCGTTTTGCGAGAGCGCAAATCCCTCTTTATCGGTAACGGTGATTTCAGGCTTGATACCCTCGCCCGTGAAGCCGTAGGAAGACGATTCGATATTCCAATCACATCCTGATATGTCGCGAGCGTTATAATTCTCAACGTTTATATCTACATCGTCAACACAAATGCCGCTGTTTATCGAGCCATCGTTGATATATTCCCCGTATACGGTTCCGACTCTGACTCCCTTTCCGTCGCTCTTTCCGCTAAATACTACACTGGAATTATCTGTTGTGTACTCGTTATCTCCGTTTAATGTTACATCGTAGCTTTCACCTTCCTTACCTTTAACACTGACAATGTTGGTGTTTTGTGTGTCGTCAACAAGAATTTCTACCGTATCTGACTGTGTTTTAACCGTTGCACTTTGATTCGCATTGACAACGGTTATTTCAAGGTTTTCCTCATAGGCGTCATCCAAGCTTTTAACAGAATATCCGGCGGTGGGAAGATGGAGAATATGAGAATCCGAATCGTTGTCGGGAATTGAAATTTCGTAGATATTCTTTTGAGTGGAATTCAATTCACCTGCTCTTATTTCTGCTACTATATTTCCGCTGCAATCGGAAATGTCACAGTTATCGGAATTGATATACATTGTAGTTTCATCTAAGCTTTCAACATAATTACTCGCGGATTCTCCCGCACCCACACTGTTTGATTTATTGGTGCCTGTTCTGCGTTGATTCCAAAGTTCTTCATACAAATAAGCAGGCGCGTATTTGATGATATAAGAATAACTGTATCCTCCTCCTTCGTAATAAAAGCCGGTATATTTTCCGTTTGATTTTTTTAAAGTTAAATAGCGTTCAGCTTTGGGATAGTTGCAGTCATACAAATAAATCCTGTCCTGAGATGCATTTACATACTCAAACCTATATCCGACGAGAGCATGACCGAACGTTTTGCTTCTCCAAACAGAGATATAAACCGGGAGACCTCCGTTCTGGCACCTCTTTACCTCATCCACTAAATCATTATAACAGTTGTGGTGTGTTTCTACAAAAGTCCCCACTCTGCCGGCAAGTTGAGAAACCTGCATTGTTTCTATCCATTCTCTGACATTAATACCCAACTTTGAATTTCTGTCTCCTGTCTTTAAATCTGACACCAATGACGCCGACGAATTAAAATCTCTGACCGAAAGAGAAGTATAGGGTGAAGTAAAGATGACCGAACTGCTCGCAAATCCACCGCAGCTTCCTCTCCAAACCGGATCATCGTTTGCGTATTCTACCGCTGCCTGTGTAGGCGTATAAAACATATAATATCGTTCTTTCGGAATTCTAAAATTATTACCATAACCTAAATCACGCGCACTGTTTTGGAAACTGTATGAAAGGTTTTTGACGCTGTAATTGATACCTGTTCCGGACACGGTAACATCTATTTTCTTGGTGGCGCTGTTATAACAATCGTTGCCGGGCGATGTGACCGTTATAGTGGCAGTACCCACTCCTGCTCCAAAGAGAGTTGTTCCGTACGCTTTAACAACATATGGATTATTTGAGGTTATGGTAGGAGCGCCGACTCCATTTTCTTTTATATTCGCATAGGAACCAATTCTGATATTCGATTTATCAATAGAAACGGACAGATTTTGATCGGCTTTAATTATATTGAATTCAGTATACTGAGAGCCGTAAAAATCATTAATACCGCGAATCTCCACCTGCGCTTTACCCACATTTTTGTTGTAACGATAGATAACGCTGTAATCCACGTCAGCTCTTAATGTTTCGTCGCCAAGCTTAACGGTCACCTTCGGCTCCTGATATGTTCCGTTATATGAATAGGTTTTTTTGCTCAGTGAAACAGAAGCTTTGTTGATATCGGTGTGGAAATGAAACGGTTGGCTGAAATCTCTGGCTGTGTATTTAAGGGCTTGGTTCTTGACTCTGGCTTGTATTCCGTTCCATGTTCTGTCATTTTGGGGATAGATGACCTCAACCGTTTCTTCGCAGCTGTCGAGCATATCCTCGCAGTCTTCCGGTGCATTGCCGTAAAAGCAGATCTGGGATAAGCTATAGCAGTTTTGAAATGCATTGGATATCCTAACCAAACGTTTTCCAACAGTAACGTTTTCCAGTCTCGAAAGTCTCAGACAATATGGTTCAATAACGGTTAAATTATCCGGCAAAGTAATGCTTTTGATATAATCAAAATCTTGCAGGTTAGAGTCTTTTATTATCCTTAGATTATCGGAAAAAGTGATGTTTTCCAAATCGCTGTTGTACACGAACGCGTATTCTTCAAGCTCCTCAACCGAATCGGGCATTATGTATGAGGTATCTTTCTTGCCGGAAGGATATTGAACAATCGTTTTTTTGTCCTTTGTCAGCAGAACACCGTCCTTTGATGAGTAGCATGGATTATCGGAAGCTACATTGACGGCTTGCAATCTTTGATTTCGATAAAAGCATTGTTTTCCTATACTGACAACGCTTTTGGGTATAGTGATCGAAGACAAATAATAATTGAATTTAAAAGCTTCATCTCCGATACGGGTCAAGGTTGAGGGAAGATCGATGCTCGGAAAATCGCACCATAAAAACGCTTCGGCGCCGATCTCCTTCACATTTTTTCCCATGGAAATATTCTTGATCCTTGTACCAAAAAACGCCTGATCCTCAATGGATGTGACGCTGTCCGGTATGATAAGGGTTTTGATAAGCGGCTCATTATATCCTTTGAACGAAGTGAACGAGCCTTCTCCGATTGTGGTAACCCCCTGTTGTATCGTATAGGTATCAACCATTCTTCCTTCAGGATAGCAAATCAGCGTTTTCATATCCTTGCTGTAGATAACGCTGTCCACAAAATTGAAATAATTGTTTGCGCTCGCGTTCAGATTCACCAAAGAAGAGCAGCTTTTGAACGGATTTAATCCCATAACTGCCAGTTGACTGCCGACATTAACCGTTCTAAGACTGTCACAGGAATCGAAAGCATAAGAATACAACCGTTTCAAGCTATCCGGCAAAGTAACAGACGTCAGCGATTGGCAATAGGAAAAGGCGCTTTTCCCGATTTCCACAAGTCCTGCGGGAAGCTGAATTGAGGAAAGGGATGTACAAAGAGTAAACGCGTTAGAGCCAATCTCGGTTATAGTTGAAGGAAGCTGCACATTTGTCAACGCTTTGCAAGCCCAGAAAGTTGAGTTCTCCAGTCGCGTTAAGCGGCTTGGAAGCTTAACATAAGTCAAGGAGGAACATCCGCTGAAAACGCTGTCCTTCATCTCCGCACCGTCCGGTAATTCTATAGACTGCAAGGAAGAGCAGTTCAGGAACGCGTTTTGTCCGATAAAGACAACAAAATCAGGGATGGAAATATTCATCAGTGAAACGCACCCCCAAAAAGCGCGGTGGCTGATCTTCAACATAGTTGACGGGAGAACTACCGTAGTCAGCTTTGAAAAATCCTTAAAAGCGTCGCTGCCAATCGTAGTGATGCCTTCGTTAACAACAAGCTTTTTAATCGTATCTTTATACGGATACCATGCCGGCTGTTCGTACAAGAATGAGCCTGTTCCACCCGTACCGCTGAGTGTCAGAGTATCGCCGTTCACAGAAAAACTGATGTTTGCCGAAACCTTTTCTTCTGCAGTAGCGCCAACTGATTCCCCCGCTTTGTTCTCCTGTATTTCTGCGTGCGTTTCATCGTCGGTTTCATATACAAAACCTGTTTTTATCTCTTCCTTTACTTCAGATAGTATATCCCTCAATTCCGATCCATATCTCTCAAAATAGTATTCAAATGCTCCGTCGGCGCAAATTAGATACTCCTCAAATTGTTTACATAAAGCAGCTTCATGGTCGTACTTCAGCTCATTAAACTCCGCCTCGAGCAAATCCTTATTCTTTTTTATACTTTCTTCAACACCCAGACCTGCCGTTGCTTTAGTCTCAGTCGTTTCTTCCGCGAAAGCCGTCCAACTCATGCTGAACAACATCGTTACAGCTAATACCGTAGCCGTCAATCGTTTTAACATAGTTATCCCTCCGAAGATATTTTTGATTCATTATTATCAGTATAATGAAAAGAATTTGACGGCAAGGCAAAATCAGCACAGTCCGTTCACAAAACTTTTTATTCTGTTTTTACATAGATAATAATATTCACTTTTGAGCTACCACAAGACGACATCGAACTCTGCGAGATACCGCTGCAAAAGCGTAGCGTCGTCAATGGTCACTGCGCCGTCCTTGTTGACATCGGCAAGTGCGAGCTGTTCGCTTGAAAGGGACTCGTTTTCCGCGACAGAGCGCTGAATGGCGGTCACATCTCTGATGTTTACGACGCCGTCTTGGTTAACGTCGCCGATGACGTCATCCAACGGCACAAAGGTCAAATCGTTGCTTTCCGCGTATTCTTGTGCCGCTGTATTTGTGTATCCATAAACAGGGAACGTGCGGAGATAGCGTGTTTTTCCATCCTTATTATAGAAGCCGAATGCCAGTGCGCCGATTTCCGTCACACTTTTCGGAACGGTGATACCATATCGGTAAACGGTGTCGAAAAAGGCGTAGTCGCCAATCGTGGTCAGTCCGCTTGGGAGCTCCACTCTTTGCTCTTCCCGCTTACAACTGTAAAACGCGCCCTTTTCCACCGTCTTTAGCTGCTTTGGCAACGGAAAGACATTGAGCATCTCGCAATTGTAGAAGGCATATCTCCCGACAAAAACAACGCTGTCAGGCAAGTTGACACTGCTGAGATTATCACACTGATAGAACGCGTAGGAGCCTATGGTATCGATCATATCGGGCAGCGTGACCTTTGTGATCGCCGACGGCTCCACGTTTGATTGATTGTCAAACAGATGAGAACCTAATGCCGTCACGGTTTTGCCGTTGATGACTGTCGGAATTGTGATTTCCGTGTCTGTTCCCAAATATTTAGTGATTTCCAGGGTACCGTCCTCGCGCTCGCTGTACGCAAACAGGCTCGTTTCGTCTCCGTGCGGCGAACCCCTGGTAATGCGGAAAGTGAGTGTCTTTTGTCCGGTCAAGCCGTTGATACCGGTGATCGTCACGCTCGCGGTGCCTTCCGCAACATTATTCTTGTAGGAAACAGAGAAAAACCTATCATGCGCCAAGTCCGTGCCGTCGTACCGCACGGTAACGTCCGGCTCCATTTCCTCTCCTGTTGCTTCACATTCGGTGTAAGCCAGCGAAACCTCGCAGCTCGACAGTGAAACCGTGCTGATGGAAAAATCAAAGGTCAAACAACCGTAATACTCGTTAACGCCGTAAATCTCCGCATGCGCCGTACCCGGAGCGGTGTTTTCGACGAACGCCACCTTGTAGTGCTCGTTCGGTGACAGCACCTCGCCGTTGTAATCAACAACGGTGAATGAGGGCTCGATCGGCTCGCCGGTAAACCGGAACGAAGACTGCGCTAATTGAACAGAATAGTAGCCGTTAGCGATATTCTCCGTTGTTTTTTTGCTCCTGTGCGGGATGTTGATGGCGGTTTCATCCTCACGAATACCCGTTTGTGTGTAATTGTCATCAACATACTCACCGTCAACGGTACCGATCGTCACAGGAAAACCGTTGCTTTTTCCCGAATAGACGGCTTTTTTCTTGTCTATGGTATAGTCGTTGTCTCCGTTGAAGGTAATGGCGTATTTTTCACCGCAATGACCCGCAACATTCATCAAATTCGTATTCTGATAATCATCGACCAAAAACCGTACCGTGTCGGATTGTGTAATAACGGAGGCGCTTTGGTTCGCGTTGACCGCCGTTATTTCCAGCTGCGTTTCATAGGGATCATCATAAGATTTTACCATGTATTCAGAGGTTGGCAGCCGCAGCTCATGCTTTAACTGCTCGACATCTGGCATGACGAGCTCATAAACGCTGCTGCTTGAAGCGGTCAACTCGCCGTTTTGCATTTCGGCGACCTTGTTTGCCGAGGCGTCATAGACCGCAAAATTGTCGGAATTGACATACAGCGTGACCTCGTCGATCGCGTAGGGCGTTTCATTGTCCTGTTCCTCCATGGACGCGCCGACAGAACCGGTATTGTCCCTTGTCCTGCGCGACTGCCACATCTGTTCATATGTGATTGGGCGAACAAAGGAGATTTCCTTTCTGTACTGATAGGTTCCGCCGTTATAATAGAAGCCTGTGTATTTTGAACCGGATTTATACAGCGACAAATATCTTTCCGTATAGGGATGATTGCAGTCGTACAAATAGATGCGATCCTCCGTTGAGCTGTAATTCTGAAAACGATATCCCAGCAAGGCGTGTCCGCCGTCATCGCGCCAAACAGCGATGTAAACAGGCAAGCCGCCGTTCTGACAACGTTTTACCTCCTTGACCAGAGCGTTATAATCATTCGAATTGCGCGCTACGTCTGTTCCGGCGACGCCGTAATACTGGCAAGCCTGCATAGCTTCGATGAATTCTTTTAGGTTTTTTCCCATTTTACTGCTGTAATCCGACACTCTCAGGTCGGACAGACGGGAAGCTGAGGAACGAAAATCTGTTATTTTCAATGAGGTGACATAAGGTGAGTTGAACAGCAGCGAGCTGCTGACAAAACCGCCGCAGCTGCCCTTCCATTCACCTTTCGAGTTGAATTTTGCTTTCGCCTCTATGGGCGAAAAGAACATCCGGTAAGCCTCCTCCGGAATTTTATATCCCGTCCCATAGTTGAAGGATGAAGCAGAATTGGAGAAATTATATGTCAGGTCTGTTGTGGTAAGCGTTTTCATCGTTCCCGTCACGGTCAGGCTGACGGTTTTTTCAGCCTTTTCATAATTATCAGTACCGTTTGCCGTAACGGTAATGCGCGCCGTTCCCTTCTTCTCTCCCCAGACCACTCCGGTATTATACACCGTCGCAATAGAGGCGTCATTTATGGAATAACGGATGGAGCCCTTGCCGCTTGCGTGGATTTCCGTGAAATCACCGACTCTGACAGAGGCTTTATCCATCGTTACGGTAAGACTTTGCTTGGCTTTATTGATGGTAAACGAGGTTTGCGCGGTGTCCTTGTAGTTGCCGATACCTGTAACGGTCACTTTTGCGCTTCCGGCGTTCGTGTTGGCGGAATAGCTCAGCGAATAATCCCTGCCCTCAACCAGCGTTTCGCCGCTGAGTGTCACGGTTGCCTCGGGCTTGTGGGCAGTACCGTCATAGGTAAAGTTGGACTTGCTCAGCTTGATCGAAGCGTTTTTCAGCGAATACCGGACATAATTCACGCCGTCCCACGGATAGAAAGAAACGCTGCTGTTTCCCGTATACACGTTTCCGTTATTCCATGAAGATACATTCTTGGGATAGAAAATCGTGATTTTTTGATTATCTAAAGAATACGCGTATTCCCCAAATATTTTTTCAAAATTCTGCGGCACATCGCCTCTGAAATACACATTACGAAGCTTTTCGTTACTTGCGAAAACACCGCCGCCGATATAATCGTCATACAACACGCGGCAACCCGTTCCAAAGCGGACGGTTTCCAAGCCCTCCATATTCAAGCAACCGATTTCCAAATTCACCACGCTGTCGGGAATTTCCATCGTTGTGATCTTATCACAGAATTCAAACGCCCTCCAGCGGATATCTCGCAGGCTGTCAGGCAAAGTCACCTTTTCCAAATAATCGTTCATTTCAAAACCGTAGTCGTTGATGGTGACGACCGTATTCGGCACAGTGAAGGTTTTGGCGGTTTTGCCCGAGGGATAGGTATGCAGCAGGGTGCCGTCCTTGGAATACAGCACACCGTTGACGCTTTTATAGTAGGGATTGGCGCTGTCAACCGTTATGGCGGAGAGCGAGGGAAGCCAGCCAAACGCCTCACAGCCGATGCTTTTCACGTTTTTCGGAATAAAAAGCGAGGACATTTTCGGCGGGCTCTGGGGATCCCCCTCAAACGCGGTGTCCCCGATCCGCGTTACGGATTCCGGAATAGAAACAGAGGAAAGATGATGAAACATAAACGCGTTTGCGCCGATCTCTTCCAGCTGATTGCAGCTGCTGAAATCAACCGATTCCACGCCTGCATAATAAAAGGCATGATCTCCGATAGAAATCAAGGAAGACGGGAGATAGAGATTCTTTATCGTCATGTTGTAGAACACTTCATCAGCGATTGCCTTTGTTCCGCTCGGAATGTAAAAATTCGTACCGATACTCTTTCCGCTCGGATATGCCAGCATGACACCCTCCAAATCGTAAAGCGCGTCGCTTTTGATGGTGAAATGACGATTACGGCTGCTGAGCGTGAATTCCCTGATCAATTCGCATCCCTTAAAAGGGCTGCTTCCGATTGCGCTTAGCTTTTCTCCGAAGTAAGCGGAGGTTATGTTTTGACAATTTCCAAACGCACTGCTTCCAAGCCTCTCCAAATTGTCATTCAACCGTATATCCGGAAGCTCCGAACACCAGTTGAACGCGTTGTCTCCGATCTCCTTCAGACCGGTGGGAAGATTGATGGAGCTAAGACGATCACAGTTTGCAAAAGCATTGTTGCCGATGCGTGTAACGGTGGCGGGGAGCGTCACCGACGTGACGAAATAACAGCTTTCAAAGGCATAGTTTCCGATTTCGGTAATACCGCTTTCGATCACGATTGTTTTAATGCTTCTCCATTGGCTTGCCCACGGCGCTTTTTCGCCGGGAACGGTATACAAATACATCGTGTAATCCGGAATGACGCCCGACCCCGTGATCGTCAGTGTGGTTCCCGATATGCTCCAGTTAATGGCTCCCGTGTTTTCTCCCGCGTCGGCGCCGACGGCCTCCATGACTTTTGAGAAACTGTCGCGCGTCTTTTCGGCTCGCTTGGGCGCGTCTCTTTCCGCTAAACGGCACAAGTAGTCAGCAAACCGTTCTCCGTACTGCTTGCTGTAATACTCAAACGCGCCGTCCTTTTCCGGCGGATATTCTCTGAACATGTCCCAGTACAGAGCGTCGTCACCACAAGTCAGTCTTCTGAACAGTAACCGTAATTCTTCTTCAGACAGCTTGCCGCCGCCCTTGTCCTCCGCCGCTGTCGGCGCCGTGCTGACGGAAACGGTGGGCTCTGTCGCTTCCGTCGGCGGAGTGGTTTCATCCACATATGCCGTTGTTGTCTTTGCTTCCAATGCTTCTGTATCGGTTTTCCGCTCGACAAGTGTTTCCTCCGCGTGCACAGTAAAGTTCACGCTGAAAAGCATTGTCGCCGCCAGCATTGCGGCTATGAGTTTTTTCAACATTTTTCTCCCTCCATAAACATTGATGGTATCAAAATGAACCGATTCTTCCTTAAAGACAAACGGCGGCGATCAACCGCCGCCGCCCGTCAAACTTCCTTGTTTTTTGTTATAACTATGTTCGTTTGCCTATAGTTGTGTCGTATTCCGCGAGATACCGCTGCAAAAGCGTGGCGTCGTCAATATTGATCACTCCGTCGCCGTTTATGTCGGCTAAAGCTATTTGCTGTTCGTTGAAAAGAGCGGTCTCGGAAATATGACGCTGAATAGCGGTCACATCGCGGACGTTGACTCTGCCGTCAAGATTTGCGTCGCCAATCGCTAAAAGCTCGGTTTCGTAAGTTCCGTTGCCGTCAGTATCTACTTTCAAGCCAATGGTATCCTCGTCGATTTCGTAGATAAAAACTTTACTAAATGATGTTGAAAGTGTTTTTGATGCCGTATGCGTATCGTTCATTGCAGAAATCGTAACATCCTTTAGATTTGACGCTTCTAGCACGTAACCACCATCTTGTGGCGTTAAGGAAGCTTTATTGACAGATTTTCCGTCAATCGAAAAATCATACCAGTCTGTTGTAAAAAACCCGTCATTGAATGTAAGCTTAATCGAATAATCGGAATTTTTACCCTCAAGATATGAAAAGCCATTTGGCGCAAAAGCTATATAATCGGTATTTGTTGTATTGATTTTCACAAGTGAGTTCTCATATCTCATGGAAACATCTTGGCTTTGAGGAGAATCAATACGCATGCTGTAACCTGAATTAGAATCTTTGAAACCTATATTAAAATGTCCGGAGGAAGTGTTATTATCCGTAATAGGAGAGAAATACAGCATTTCTTCATCGTCAACAGAATTATAGTTAAACATAGAATCAGAATCACTGAACTTTGACCATGTTATCTCAGAAGAAACTTCTGCGGTCGTTAATACAGAAATATACTCCCCTATACTAATATTGTTATTTCCGTTAATATATCCATGATAGTTTATATCGCTCATACTATCGGTTATCAAGCCGAGAACAGCGCCGTTATTGGAGCTAAGACCATCATAAGGCAAATACCATGAACCGTTATTCGTATTAATATAAATGCACCTGTTATCCGCAAAACCGGTAAGGCGATTATCATATATCAATATTTTTTTATTATAGGAAAAACCATTTGTAGTTCCGGATGAATCCTCAACATCATACGCGACCACAGCATGTCCGGAATAATACCATCTCTGAGTTGACGGATTGTATGTAGGAGGCCAGTAGTAACATAAAAGAGTTGGACTATCATCAGACAGACAGGATAATAACTGATTTATTTTTGCGCTTTCAGTGGAACCAATAGCTCTCAATGATTTCTGTCGCATTTGATCAGTATACTGTACTGCAAAGTAATAATTTATTAATGATTTCACAGTATTTGATGGCGGCGATGCAATATCGTTTACGCATGCAGCTCCATCGGTATAGTCACTTGGATTCAATATACCTTGATACCCCAGTATTGAAGTAACTGCCATGCCATAACAAGAACCTTGCCATGTCCCGCTTAGTCCGCTTTTAACATTATCTGCTTCTAGGCGGTTTAATCCGGACAACAGCTTATTATAATATGTAGAATTAATATAATAAGTATTTCCAAAATTAGCGCCTGAATTATTAAATCTCCAATTATCACGTCCCCAAGTGAAACTATTATTCCATACCGCATAGTAGGTTACATTTGACGACGGCGATAAACTCTTTACACCACTCGCAGCAGAAGATGAAGTCGACCAGCCGACATAGGTATAATTGCTGCGTGTCGGCGTCGGGAAAGTAAAGGAATTGCCGGATTTTGTCAAGACAGACGTCGGACTGACAGAGCCGCCGTTGGCGTTAAGCGTCGTCTTGTAGAACGTGATCGACTTGTTGTCGGAAATATTGCCGGAGGTATCAACAGCCGTTACATAATATGTGCCTGACGAGCTGACTGTCTTTGTAATGCTTGTGCTTGAAGACGTGGTATAGCTATTGTTGGAATAGGTAGAGCTTGTTCCCCAATAGTAACCCTTAATACCAACATTATCGCTCATGCTGATAGTGACTGTCTGTGA
>CACYDO010000367.1 GCA_902773165.1 uncultured Ruminococcus sp.
TTATAAAACATCGGCAGGCTGTTCTTACTGCAACGAGCAGTCCTACAACAGCAACATATCCGAGCTTGCAATGAAAAAATACACATTCGCTCTCAATAGACTGCTTGCTGACAGACGGCACAAAACGATAATTGATGATATTACCGTTATCTACTGGGCAACAGGAGGATCAGATAACGAGCGGTGCAGCGACTTCTTCGATTCGTTTTTTAACGATGACGCAAGCGAAAATTTAAACGACAAAATGGATAAAACTCAAACGGAGCAAATGCTTAAAGATACGTTTGAGCTTGTAAAAAGCGGTGAACTGACGAAGGATAGATTATCGGCACTTGTTGAAATAGACGACAGCATTGATTTTTATATTGTCGGTTTGAAGCCTAACGCTTCACGTTTGGCGGTCAAGTTTATTTACAGGCGAAAGTTTGCGGATATTCTGTTTAGTGTTGCAAAACATCAGGCAGATATGACGATTATTGGAAGAGATAAAAGAGTGCCGCTGTGGCGGCTCAAAAAAGAACTGATATCGCCTAAGAGCAGCAATCAGAATATTGATTCTTCATTGCTGTCCGCAATATTCAAGGCAATAGTTTACGATTCGCCGTACCCCGTATATCTGCTTTCAACGCTCGTTACAAGAGCAAAAACCGATAGAGATATAAACCCTGTGCGTGCGGGTGCAATTAAAGCCTGCATAAACAGAAAATCAAGAGCGGTAAATGAAAAGGAGGAATTAAAAGTGGCTCTCGATATAAACAACACCAATCAGGCTTACCTTTGCGGACGGCTTTTCGCAGTGCTGCAAAGAGTTCAGGAAATTTCAGCAGCCCCCGCAAAACTTAGCCGAACGATAAAGGACGCATATTTTGCGTCTGCGGCTTCGAAGCCTTCGCTTGTATTCCCGAAGCTGATTTCTCTTTCACAGAATCACATGAAAAAACTCGACGAGGGTAAAAATGTCTTTTATAATAAGCTTATCGAAGAAATTATAGATAAGCTTGATGGGCAGTTTCCCGATACGCTTCCCCTCACCGACCAGGGCAAGTTTATGATAGGCTATTACCATCAGGATAAGGATTTCTACACAAAGAAAAACGAGGAGGATAAGTGATATGATAAACAACAGATATGATTTTGTAATGTTTTATGATGTGGAGAACGGCAACCCGAACGGTGACCCCGACGCAGGCAATACGCCTCGTATTGATGCTGAAACAGGCTACGGTTATGTGACTGACGTTTGCATCAAGCGCAAGATAAGGAATTATGTTGAGCTTGTCAAGGGCGGTGAAGCCAGATACAACATTCTTGTCAAGGCGGACAAATCACTTAACACAAAGTTTGAGGACGCTTACAAAGCAGAAGGTCTTTCCAAATCCGACAGCAAGAAGATTGAAGCTATCAACAAGGCGCGCAGCTTCATGTGCAAAAACTATTTTGACGTTCGCACATTCGGCGCGGTTATGTCTACGGGCGATTATCCCTGCGGAATAGTCAGAGGACCTGTTCAGATAAATTTCTCACGCAGCCAGTCTCCGATAAATATTCAAGAAGTGACCATTACAAGACAGGCTCGAACAACTGACGATCGTATGGAAACAGGTTCGACCGAAATCGGCAAAAAGAGCGTTATTCCTTATGCGCTATACCGCGCCGAAGGCTATGTTTCTGCCGCTCTTGCAAACAAGACAACTGACCTTTCCGAAGATGACCTTGAACTTCTCTGGATTGCGATTATCAACATGTTTGAAAACGACCACAGCGCCGCAAGAGGAAAGATGTGTATGAGAAAGCTGATAGTTTTCAAGCACGACAGCATTCTCGGCAACTGCCCGTCTCATATTCTTTTTGATAAGATATCTGTTGAAGAGAATACGTCTGTTCCGAGAAAATACTCCGATTACGCTATAACGATCGACCGCTCTCTGCCTGACGGCATCGAAATGATAGAAAAGCTATGACGGAAAATGATGTTTCAATAAGATCTATACAGCATTTTCTGTACTGTCCGCACAGGTGGGGGCTTATCGAAATAGATTGTTCATGGGCAGAAAACTACTACGTTACAAAATCTGATCTGATGCACAAGAGAGTGCATGACAACGGAGGATATAAATCAAGAGCAAAAACAGTGTACACTGCCGTTTCAATTTATAATGATCTTCCCAAGTATTGTCTGTACGGCGTGACGGACTGTATTGAGGTCGATTCTTCGGGGCAATACGCCATTGTGGAATACAAGCCTACAAAACCGAAATTGTCCGATTACAATTATGATGATCTGATGCAGGTGTTTGCGCAAAAAATATGTGTTGATTATGTTTTTAGCTGTGACTGTGTCGGTTATTTATACTATGCCGATGTAAAAAAGCGCATAAAGCTCCCTCTTTCTGAGGAATACGAAAAGTATGACAAAGAACTCAGGCGAATCCTTGCAGAAATAAACGAGTATCGTCAGAAAAGCTTGATACCTCCTATCAGAAAAGGTCAGAAATGCAGCGGCTGTTCAATGAAGGATATATGTATGCCCAAGCTCAAACATAACAGCAGCGTCGAAAATTCGATTAAGAAACTATTGGAGATACCAGTATGAGAAAGCTTTTAAACACACTGTATATCACAAACGAAAACGCCTATTTAAGTCTTGACGGAGAAAATCTGGTTTGCAGGCTTGAAGACGAGAACAAGTTTCGTATTCCTTTTGACAATATTGAGAATATTATATGTTTTAATTATTTAGGCTGCTCTCCTGCTGTTATGGGGAGATGTGTAGATAAATGTATTCCCATCAATTTTGTATCACCGGGCGGCAGATTTCTTGCAAAGGTGTGCGGTGAAACTAAGGGAAATGTTTATCTCAGAGTAGCTCAAATTGATAATTTTCGTAAAAATCACATCGTGCTTGCAAGAAACACAATGTCGGCAAAATTTTGTAACTGCGTTCAAACTCTCAAAAGAACGCTGCATGATGTACCGGAATTACGTCAGGACGAACAGATCAGAAGCACAATCGAAACCCTTTCATCTGGTACCAAACGCCTTCTTGAAGCATCGTCGGTCGAACAGATAATAGGTATAGAGGGGAACTGTGCACATGCGTATTTCTCGGTATTCAATAAGATGATAACAAACGGCGAGGAAACTTTTAAATTTGAATATCGAAATAAGCGGCCGCCGCTCGATGCCGTTAACGCCATGTTGTCATTTGTTTACACGCTTTATACTACTGAATTTGCCTCAGCGTTGGAAACAGTCGGACTTGACAGCTACATCGGTTACTGTCATTCACTACGAAGCGGACGCTCGTCTCTGGCTTGTGATCTTGTTGAAGAAACCAGATGCCTTGCGGAACGCTTTGTGCTCACGCTGATAAATCTTCGTATAGTGTCGGAAAGTGATTTTGAAAAGCAAGTATCAGGTGCAGTACTGCTCAATGATGCTGGGAGAAAGAAGGTGCTTACACGTTGGCAGGAAAAAAAGCGTACTGATTATATGCATCCATACCTCAAACAAAAAATACAGTTTGGGCTTATTCCGTATGTTCAGAGTAATCTTTTTGCAAAGTATATCAGAGGAGATATTGAA
>CACYDO010000368.1 GCA_902773165.1 uncultured Ruminococcus sp.
ACCCGGCGTTCAGATGGAGCTTGCATTCACAGGCGGCAAGAAGATCGGCGGTATTTTCGGCGGTGAAGGTCTTATCATGCAGAAGTTCACAGGAAACGGTACAGTATTCCTCGAGATCGACGGCTGCGTTTACAACTATGTTCTCGGTCCTGGTGAATCAATGCTGATCGACACAGGTTACCTTGCAGCAATGGAAGCTACATGCTCGATGGACGTTGAGACTGTAAAGGGTCTTGGAAACATCGTTGCAGGCGGCGAAGGCTTGTTCAACACAAGAGTAACAGGCCCCGGTAAGATCTGGCTCCAGACTATGCCTTCCAACATTCTTGCAGAGGCTATCAGACCTTACATTCCTACATCATCCAACTAAAGTATGGCGGCGCGGCATGATATGCGCCTGATACAAATAATAATATCAACGCGCCGGTTTCGTGCTGAAGCCGGCGCTGTTTTTTGACTTATACTCATATGCCAGACGGAAAAAACATATTCTTATAAAAAGACTGTTTCCGGAGGTAAGTATGAGAAAAAGAGCTGTAATAATAAATGAAATATCAAAAATAATCATGCTGCTGATATGCGGAGCAATATTGATGCTTCTCCTATGCGGCTGCGGCGCGGCTGTTATCAACTGCAATGCCGACGAGATAAAAGCTTCGTCATGGGATTATACTGCCGAAAACGGAATGTACGCGCAGCTTGATTTTGACGAAGACCGCGCAATTTTTACGATAAATAATGAAGATCAGTCCGCCATAATTGACGGACTGTGCGTTATAGATGAAAAAACACTTATTATTTTAGGCACTGACGACAAATATTGTTTTGATTACAAGCTTTCAGGCAGTACGATGACGTTATCCTATGAAGGAAAATCAGTAGAATTCAGCCGAGCGGCGAGTCGCCGCTGACGGTTCCGGCTTTACCTTATTGCAAGGATAAACTGGTCTCCGCGTCTGCCACTTTTGCAGTGTATACATTCTTCGTATGTTGGACGAGGTTAGTGTAAAATATTAGTGAGAAACCCAAAATGCGGAGATTAACTGACCATCGCGGTAAAGTAAAATCGGAACTGCCTGTCGGTGCTTACCGAGCGGTGAGTCGCCGCTGACAGTTCCGGCTTTACCTTATTGCAAGGATAAACTGGTCTCCGCGTTTTCAGCTTTTATTATTTTAATTCGTGGAGATCAGCCTTTGCTTATTTAAACTTTGATCGAAACTGCTTGGCCGCTCAGAGCTTATTTTCCTGACTCCAGTTTCTCATTTCGGCAACATCATCGTCGTTCGGCTCGGCGGCATTCGTTTTAGCGTCTGTCCTTCCACGCCTGGCGCCTGCCATCGTGCGGAGAACAGCAGTGTCGTTTTTTCTAATCGAAAGATACCTTTTAGAATGGCTGATATCGGAATAATAAAGCTTTTTCTCATTTGGATCGTAATTCGTTTTCATGTTCTTTTCTCCGTTCTGTAAAAAAATCTGCGCAAATCAGCTGCATTCATAGTATTTCCAATCAACAGGAAAAATATTATACCGCTGATTTGGAGCAGGCTGTATTTCCATTTAAAGGAACACGTTAAAGGAACACGAAAACCATTGTGATTTCAATTTATTTATAATTTTGTAGAATTACAGCAGGGAATTCATGGAATCTCTTCACAGACAACGAAAAAAATGGAGGTAAAAAATGTTAACAACAGGAATTAAAGGCTGCTTAAAAGCAACAGTAACCAACGAAAAGACCGCAAAAGCGCTCGGAAGCGGAGAACTTAATGTTTTCGGAACGCCTGCAATGATCGCACTGATCGAGGAAACTGCGTGGCGCAGCGTCAGTGAACATCTTGAAGACGGCATGGGAACGGTGGGAACTAACCTGAATATAGCTCACCTTGCCCCTACTCCTGTCGGCATGGAGGTTACATGCGAAACTACGCTTACCCAGATTGACCGCAGGAAGCTTGTTTTTGACGTTATTGTAAAAGACGAGAAAGGTGAGATCGGCCGCGGCACTCACGAAAGATTCATTGTAGACAATGCAAAATTCCAGGCAAAAGCCAACGAGAAAGCATAAAAAAACCCCTGATCGCCATTTACCGATAGAGCGGAAATATCCGCGGCGAAACGCCTCCGGTAATTGACGATCAGGTTTTTTTAGAGTTTAATTACTTGCGGTGAATAAGATTCTCTCTCTTAGGGCCATTGGAAACCATTGTGATCGGAACACCGATCTGCTGCTCGGCAAATTCGACATAATCCTTACACTCCTGCGGAAGATCGTCGTAATCTGTAATTCCCGAGATATCGCATTTCCAGCCCTTCATAACTTTAAGTACAGGCTTGCAGCGCTTCAGCTGAGTAGTTGTGGGGAAATAGTCGATCTGCTTGCCGTCAAGCTCATATGCAACGCAGACGGGGATCTCGTCAAGATAGCCGAGAGCGTCGAGAACGGTAAATGCAACCTCTGTTGCACCCTGTACCTTACAGCCGTAGCGTGTTGCAACAAGGTCAAGCCAGCCCATTCTTCTCGGTCTGCCCGTAGTAGCGCCGTACTCGCCGCCGTCGCCGCCGTGATTTCTCATAAGGTCAGCTTCTTCGCCGAAGATCTCGCTGACAAACTCGCCTGCGCCTACTGCACTTGAGTAAGCCTTAACAACTGTAACAACGCTCTTTATCTCATACGGAGGAATACCTGCGCCTACAGCGCCGTAGCCTGCGATCGTATTTGAAGACGTTACCATCGGGTAAATACCGAAGTCCGTATCTTTAAGCGAACCGAGCTGACCTTCAAGAAGAACAGTTTTTCCTTCTTTAAGCGCGTCCTGAACGAAATCGAAGGTATTGGCAACGTAGGGAGCCATTGCTTCCTTGTACTCCATCAGCTTATTAAAGATCTCGTCAACTGAGATCGGGTCTTTGTGATAGAGATTAACAAGCGTAGAATTCTTGATTTCAAGAACTCTTTCGATTTTTTCCTTAAGAGCATCCATATCATCATAAAGCTCATTGATCTGGAAACCGATCTTTGCGAACTTGTCGCTGTAGAACGGAGCGATACCCGATTTTGTAGAACCGAAGCTCTTTGAGCTTAAACGCTCCTCCTCGTAGCAGTCAAAAGCGATATGATACGGCATAACGATCTGAACTCTGTCAGAAACAAGAACCTTAGGCTCTACGCCGTTTGCTTTAAGGTTAGCCATTTCCTTTACAAAGTTCTCAACGCTGAACGCAACTCCGTTACCGATGATATTAGTTGTGTGGTCATAGAAAACGCCCGACGGAAGTTGGTGCAGAGCAAATTTTCCGTAATTGTTTACGATCGTATGACCTGCATTGCTGCCGCCCTGAAATCTGATAACGATATCGGATTCGCGAGCAAGACAGTCTGTTATCTTTCCTTTGCCTTCGTCGCCCCAGTTGGCGCCGACAATAGCTTTAACCATATTAATCATCCCTTTTTTTTTGGTAAAAAATAAAATACCCAACATTTCTATTATAACAATAATATCTCGTTCTTGCAAGAGGAAATTTAAAATTTTACCTAAATTAGGAAAAAAACCGGGCTGCCGCTCTGAGAGCTCAGGGCAACATACTTATTTAATTATAATCCGCAGCGGAACTGATTGTCGGTACTTGCCGACCGGAACTGTTTTCCGACCAATGTTTCAGTGTGTATTTTCTGCGGTTATCGGTACATACTTTTCAATATCGCCGTTTTCACCGACAAAAAAGCTGTCGCCCTCATTAAGCTCTAATTTATACAAAAGAGCGTCTTCAATATGCATAATGTACTGATTTCCGCTTTCAGTTTCGATAGTGACCTCATCTTTTAGCGGCTGACCGTCCGGAAGACCCTCGCAGCCAAAATCAGGTTCATCTATTCTGATTATCTTAAATATTTCCCTCATTATTATTCCCTCCATATTATTTATAAGGTATCAGTTATACCTTATTCCGCAAATGATGATCCCGGGCAAGTTCATGCTGCTGCGTGTTAAGCAGTAACTGATCTCCGCGCAATAAACGCTTAAAAGTTCAAAACGCGGAGACCAATTCACCATTACTGACAAGTAAAATCGGAACTGCGGGCGACCGCCTATTCTTCCATTTGCTTGCCGAGGAATGCGGCGGCAGTCTGAGCAAGCTTTATTTCCACTTCTGTTGGATTTGTTCGGCGCTCATTTGTGAGCATTATCACCGCGCCCGTCACATCGCCTGCGGCAATTATCGGAAAAATTATAGACGCGCCGCGCTCAACGCCTTCTACTGGCATTAATTTTCCGTCGGAAGAGCTGTTAAAATTTCGTCTGCTCTCCATAATATCCTCAACAGCGGAGGTAATACGGCGCTCAAGATATTCACGCTTTGAAACGCCTGCCGCTGCCACAATATGATCTCTGTCGGCGATAAGCGTTGGAAGATTGCTGACACGGCTCAGCACATCGGCATACTGTGCGGCAAAGGTGCTAAGCTCACCTACCGGAGAATATTTTTTAAAAATGACCTCGCCGTTGCTGTCTGTGTATATTTCCAATGGGTCGCCTTCGCGGATCCTCAGTGTTCTGCGTATTTCCTTCGGAATAACGACTCTTCCGAGATCGTCTATCCGTCTAACGATTCCTGTTGCTTTCATCTGTATATACTCCTTGTTTTTTCAAGGCGATTCCGCACAGAGATTGCGTCGAAGATGCACAGCAGATTTTTCGGCAAAGTGCACAAAACAATTGCAGGAATACTGACGTATTTTAAGGGAGTTTTGTGTACTATGATGGAAAAAGATCAAGCAGATTCGGTGCAAGGTGCTCGCATCACACCAAGAAGTCATGCCGTAGGTCGCAGACTGAGTGGTGTATGCTGCAAATGCCCTTGGGGTACCGTCAGGCAGTCTATGCGCGGTGTTGCCTTAATTTTGTACAAATATTCTTTGCATATTCGGGGCAATTATTCAGATATAAGCATTTTGCGCAGAGCAGAGGATAATTTTGTTAAAAAAAGCTCCCGATAAATCAAGTTTACTTTCATATCGCGGAGCTTTTAAAAAATGGAATTTACAACCTTATTGTACTTTCTCTCAAAACATTTATTGCGTCGGCGGATGTAACCTCACCGTCATGATCGAAATCAGCTGCCAGCAATTTCCGTTTGTTCAGTGTAATCATTCCGGAGCTTGCACGAAGAATAGACAAAGCGTCATTGGAAGTGAGATCGCCGTCCTCATCTACATCACCGTAAATAATATCTATATCACTGTCAGTTTCATTATCCTCATCGGAATCTGAATCGGACTGATCATCTGTCTTTGTATCGGAAGAAACGTCAGCCTTATTATCCGTACTCTTTTCTGTATTATTATCGGTTTCTGTATCGGAATTCACTTTGGTTTCGTTGTCTGTTACTGTGTCAGTACTATTATCGGTATCGGATTTCGTCGAAGTATCGGTTTCAGAGTCATTTTTTGCAGAAGAATCTGTTTGGTCTTTAGTATAGTTTTCCGAATCAGTATCATTTTTTCTATCCGAATCAGTATCATTTTTTCTATCCGACTCAGTATCCTTTTTGACATCTGAATCCGAATGAGTATCGGTATTTTCTTTGATATCTGAATCTGACCGAGTATCAGCTTCTGTATCGGAATTACTCGAAGTATCTGTTGATTTTTCGGTATCTGATTCATTTTTGGAAACAATATCCGTATCACTATGTAAGTCAGTGCTTTTGTCGGTTTCGGTATCTTTAATTATTACTGTATCGGAATCTTTGTAATTGTCTGATTGTCTTTCACTGTCTGTGGTGTATTTATCCGAATCTGTATCTGAATTCTTGTCCGCCAAAAGCTCGGAAGCAGCTGCGATTTCACTAGGCGTTCTGCCTTCAACATTATAAAGAGCTATCTTAACGTCATCGTCGGTCAGTCCAAGGGCTGCTTCAGCTGCCTTAACATTCTCTCTTGTCCAGTTTTCTGTATCTACATAGTAACTTGCAAGAGCCTGAGCAAGCATTTTAGCGGGGTCTGCGTTAAGAACAGTTCCTACTACCTTACAAGTAGAAGTAACAACCTTTGCAGGACCGCACTCTTCTGTCTTTTCAAACTTTGCTTCAATTGTGAACTGAGTTGAATCTACAGGATTTTCAAGCATATTGCCTGTAATATATAATGTATCGCCGTCAGCTGCATTTGTGAGAATAATGTTGCACGTCTGATAATAAGAATGATAAGCTTGA
>CACYDO010000369.1 GCA_902773165.1 uncultured Ruminococcus sp.
AAAAAACTTGAGGAAG
Source organism: uncultured Ruminococcus sp. (assembly GCA_902773165.1). Classification (GTDB taxonomy): domain Bacteria; phylum Bacillota; class Clostridia; order Oscillospirales; family Acutalibacteraceae; genus RUG592. The sequence goes on from CACYDO010000369.1 coordinate 17, forward strand.
CTCTGCTTCACAGGCGTTACCGTGTTCCCGATGTGAGTGACCGACCTATAAGAGTGCAGTGTTTCGGCTGCTTCGATGTGTTCGTGGACGGAGAGTCGGTAAAATTCAGCAGACAGCGCAGCAAGGAACTTCTGGCATACCTTATCGACCGCAGGGGGGCTATGTGTACAATGGATATGCTGATCGGAAATCTTTATCCCGATCAGCCCGCGGGTGATGCGCTCAAAGCAAAGATCCGCGTTTACATCAGCGATCTGATAAGCACGTTCAGCAAGCTTGACATTGAAAATCTGATCGTCAAGAACAGCGGCACGTTCGGCGTGAACACAAAGCTTCTCAACTGTGACTATTACCGCTATCTCGATAATGATCCGTTTGCGATCTCACACTACACGGGCGAGTACATGACGCAGTACACCTTTGCGGAGGACACAAGAGCTTTTCTTGAAATCAAGTATTACAAGGATTATAATTTGGAATAAGATCACGGCGCAGAGAGATGATCCCGAACGTGATGAGTTTGAGATATTCGCTTCGACGGAGCCTGCCAAAGCTGCAATATCATATCCTGACGAACAAAAAAACGGATGATCGTTATGCGGCGATCATCCGTTTTTTGTAATTTGTCCTGCATTACGGTTGCAGAGCTTTTCGGCTTATGCATATTAGACCTTTATCAGCTTTTCAATAACGATCTCTGTGGTATCGGCTGTTATCCAGACCTTTACATCATCTGCCAATTTTCCGATTATTGACTTTTCAAGCTCATTCCGGTCATCGTCGCTGTTTTCCGACATATTATCACGGTATTTTCTGAGCGACCAGCAACGCTCGTCTGCTTTAGTGTCTGTGTTTTTATTCTGCTCCAAGCCCAGACTGTACCAATAGTTAGCCGCAGAATACTCATTCATATATACACCGTCTGCGGAGTGCTGTGCGCTCACGCGAAAGGCTTCTCTTATCTTTCCGAGTATGCCCTTCGCATATTCATTCTTCCCGGTCGTTGCGATCGAAAGTATCTTTGTTTCCTGTTTCGGGTCAACCGTTCTGTTAGCTGAAAGACATATACGGCACTTCACACCGTCCTCGGTATAGTTGCTTTCCAGCCAAAGATTGCCGATAAATCCCTCCATAATGCCGTGTATCATGCAAATAAGCTCTTCCGTCAGCAGACGTATATGCAAAGCATTTTTTCCTGTGAGCTTGTTCCATTTGATGAATTGATCCGCAGTAATGACCGCTTCGCTTTTTCCGTTCAGATCACTGTTGATGTGAACGATATCTGTTTTGATAGTCATATTCATTGTCCTTTCATAAACCGAATAATTAGCAAAGAGCTTACATTTATTATATCATATGAATGTAACAAATCAAGAGCAAACGGAGAAAAATAATGTACAAAATTCACAAATGACTTTTGTGAGAAATTACAAAGCTTTGAATATTTGATTAGGTATTGATGTCCTGCTGCGATTTTTGCAGTGCCGATGAAAATTACTTCTTTCGATCTTACGAGAGTCACCCGGATTCGTTCGTTTGAAAAACTACAGGGGCGCACCTCTTTGTGCGCCCTTTGGTAATGCTAAAAATATCATTGTGTATATTGATTTTGATTTACGTGAAAAAGTATCCTGCTGTTCAGATATAATAATCGATATACTCTTCGGATTTAAGATTGAAAAGCTCGAATATCCTGTCGCGGACGTATAAAAAATTCTTGCTTGTCCTGTTCCGCTCCTTGCCGAGAGGGACTTTTACAATGCTCTTTATCCTGCCCGGGTCAGCCATCATTACCACTATCCTGTCGGCAAGAAAGACCGCTTCTTCGATATCGTGTGTAACAAAAATAACAGTCTTTTTTTCTTCGCGGGAAATTTTCAGAATATCTTCCTGGAGCTTCATTCTTGTGATAGCGTCAAGTGCGCCGAACGGTTCGTCCATGAAAACTATCTCCGGGTCTGCGGCAAGCCCTCTCGCTATCGCGACTCTTTGCTGCTGACCTCCCGAAAGCTGCTTCGGATAACGCTTTTCGTATCCTGAAAGCCCCACCAGTTCAAGATACTTTTTTGATATTGTCTCGCGTTCGGCTTTCGGTACTTTCTTTGATTCAAGACCCAATTCGACGTTTTTCAGAACGTTTCGCCAGGGGAGTAATCCGTAGTTCTGGAAGATAGTGATATTGTTGATCGACGGCGCGGTAACGTCCTTTCCGTCGATCTTCACGCTTCCGCTGGTTACTTTTTCAAAGCCCGCAAGTGCATTGAGCAGCGTGCTTTTTCCGCAGCCCGACGGACCCAACAGGCAAATGAACTCGCCTTTATCAATGTCCAGCGACACATGATCGAGGGCGACAAATTCTTTTCCGTCCTGAACATAGTTTTTGCAGGCTTCCTTTATTTCGATATACATCACACATCGCCTCCCCACGAGCCGAGTATCAGCTTTTCAATGAGTTTGAGCAGTCCGTCAAGCAGTATCCCTATGAGACCTATTACGAGTATAGTCGCAAGAAGGATATCCGCACGTATGTTATTTCTTGCGTCGATTATCTGATAGCCGAGTCCCGACTGCGCACCGACCATTTCACCTGCAACCAGGAATATCCACGCCGTTCCGAGCGCAAGGTGGATACCGTTTGCTATCTGCGGAAATGCTGCGGGAAAAATGACCTTCCATGTCAGTTCGGGCTGTTTTATCCCGAAATTTTTAGAGACTTTAAGATAGATAGGGTCAATGTTCCCGACTGCCGAAACGGTTGACAGCAGGACGGGGAAAAATGCCGCGATAAAGATGATAACGATCGCCGGGACATCGCCGATACCGAACAGAAGTACGATAAACGGCATCCACGCCGTCGGCGAGATCGGTCTTAAAAGCTGTACCGCAGGATTGATGTATTGAAAGACCTTCGGCAGTCTGCCGAGTATCAGCCCGAGCGTTACCGCAGCAAATACCGAACTGATATAGCCCGCGGCAAATCGGCACATACTTGTTTTTATGTTTTCAAACAGTTTTCCGTTACCTATCATTTCTGTCAGAGCGTCAAATGCCATTTTCGGTGAAGGGAACAGAGCTTTGTCGTAGCTGCTGAAATAAAATGCGATCTGCCATATAAGTATCAGTATTGCAACAGAGATCACAACGTTTTTCAGAGAGATCAGTTTTTTCAAATTCATCACGCCCTATCAAAAATCATTCTTGACAAAATCCACGTAAGCGGGCGGGGTGTCGGAAAGACCGTATGT
>CACYDO010000370.1 GCA_902773165.1 uncultured Ruminococcus sp.
CAAACCTTTTGTGGGGGCTTTCCGATCGCCCCCACGCCCCTTCGGAATCATCTCTCTAAGAGTAATTATCTATGTCGTCTACTATAATACAAAAAACTCCACTCTCCACTCTCAACACTCCAAACTAACAATTAATGTCTGCAAAAGCTCTTCGTTTCGGCGAGGAGCTTTTTTACTTCTATTATCTATATAATTGTATATTAAAATTGTCTTTTCTTTATTAAAAGAACAAAATTTGACAAGGTAATTTTTATTATTCTTCATTAGAATTAAAAAGTCGTTTTCTGTTAGTATAATACATAAGGAGTATAAGACATATTGAGAAAAAAGGCTGAATAAGGGGAATAACCAATGAAAATAGGTCTTGATATAGGTTCAACGACAATAAAATGCGTTGTACTTGACGAAAATAATAAATTCATTTACTCAAGCTATGAAAGACATTATTCGCAGATCACTCAGAAGATCGGCGAGATATTATCTAAGCTTCGCCTGAATATAAAGGGCGCTGATAAGGCTTGCGTTGCCCTTTCGGGTTCTGCCGGAATGGGCGTGGCTGAAAGCTGCAATATCGACTTTGTGCAGGAGGTTTACGCAACGAGAGTTGCCGTTAATACGTTTATCCCCGGTACAGACGTAGTTATCGAGCTGGGCGGCGAGGACGCTAAAATCCTGTTCCTCTCCGGCGGCATGGAGGTTCGCATGAACGGTACATGCGCAGGAGGTACGGGAGCGTTTATCGACCAGATGGCTACGCTGCTCAACGTTGATATCGAGGAGTTCAATTCTCTTGCAAAGCAGCACGAAAAAACTTATACTATTGCTTCGCGCTGCGGAGTTTTCGCAAAAACGGATATACAGCCGCTGCTCAATCAGGGCGCAAGAAAAAGCGATATCGCGGAGAGTATCTTCGCGGCAGTTGTAAATCAGACTGTTTCGGGTCTTGCTCAGGGCAGAGAGATAGAGGGAAATATTGTGTACCTCGGCGGACCGCTAACATTCATGTCGGAGCTTAGAAAGCAGTTCGATAAGGTTCTCGATACAAAGGGTACATGCCCCGAAAATTCACTCTATTTCGTAGCGGCAGGAGCTGCACTCTGCGCCGATAATACGATAGATTTCACAAAGGTCATCAATCAGGTGACGAAATATACGGGAAGCGGAAATTTCGCGTTCAATCAGCCGCTCTTTAAGGATAAAAAAGAATATAACGAATTTATTTCGCGCCACAGCAAGGCAGATATAAAAGGAAAGGATATCACAAGCTACAAGGGCAAAGCCTTTATCGGTATCGACGCAGGCTCTACGACTGTAAAGGGCGTAGTAATTTCCGAAAATAAAGAGCTGCTTTTCAGCAAATACCTTTCCAACAGCGGCAACCCCGTTCCGATCGTAAAAGCATTTTTAGAGGAAGTCTACACAAAATGTCCGGACATCAACATCGCCGGAAGCGCCGTTACGGGCTATGGCGAGGAGATAGTTAAAAATGCCTTCTGCGTTGACTACGGTATTGTCGAAACGGTAGCACATTTCACCGCTGCAAAGGACTTTATGCCCGACGTTGAGTTCATCATCGACATTGGCGGTCAGGACATCAAGTGCTTTAAAATACACAACGGCACTATCGACAACATCTTTCTCAACGAAGCATGTTCATCGGGCTGCGGCTCGTTCTTGCAGACATTTGCAAACGCATTGGGCTATTCGATAGAGGAGTTTGCAAATAAAGGTCTGTTTGCAAAGCACCCCGTAGACCTCGGCTCACGCTGCACCGTGTTTATGAACAGCTCGGTCAAGCAGGCTCAGAAGGACGGCGCTACGATCGAGGATATTTCCGCAGGACTTTCGCTCAGCGTCGTTAAGAATGCGCTGTATAAGGTAATAAGAACGTCAAGCCCCGATCAGCTCGGCAAGAAAATAGTCGTTCAGGGAGGTACGTTCCTCAATAACGCGGTTCTGCGTGCATTTGAAATGGAAATGGGAACGAACGTCGTTCGCCCTGTTATCTCCGGTCTTATGGGCGCTTACGGCGCGGCACTTTACGCAATGAGCAGGGGTACAGACAAGAAGAGCGATATTCTCGATGTAGACGCGCTCACCGATTTCAAGCACGAGATCAAGGTCGCAAACTGCGGAATGTGTCAGAATAACTGCCGTCTTACGATAAATACGTTTGCTGACGGGCGCAAATTTATCGCAGGAAACCGCTGCGAACGCCCGATCACAAAGAAATCTCCGTCTAAAGAGAACAATATATTTGAATATAAGCTTGACCTTCTGCGCAGCTACAAGCCGGAGGAGGGCAGCCGCGGCAAGATCGGTCTGCCTATGGGTCTGAACATGTACGAGCTTCTGCCGTTCTGGCACACGCTCTTTACAAGCCTAGGCTTTGAAGTCGTAACATCGGGAATTTCCGACAAGAAGGTATACGGAAAGGGAAACAAGACCATTCCTTCCGATACTATCTGCTTCCCGGCAAAGCTCGTTCACGGTCATGTGCAGAAGCTCATAGATTCGGGCGTAGAAACGATCTTCTACCCGTGTATGTCGTATAATTTCGACGAGGGTATCTCTGATAACCATTATAACTGCCCTGTTGTCGCATATTACCCCGAGGTCATCGGCGCTAATATGAACAGCGTGCAGAAAATAACTCTTATCAAGGATTACGTCGGCGTACACCGCAAAAAGGATTTCCCGAAAAAGCTTACCGAGGTCTTGCAGAAGCACTACCCCGATATCACTCTGAAGGAAGTCAAAAAGGCAGCCGACGCTGCATATAAGGAATACGACGCTCATTTGCAGAGAATCCGCGACAAGGGCGCGCAGATCATTGCAAAGGCTGAGGAAGAGGGCAAGCCGATATTCGTTATTTCGGGCAGACCCTACCACGTAGACCCCGAGATCAACCACGGTATCGACAGAATGATAACAAACTTCGGCGTTGCTGTTGTTTCCGAGGATTCTATCAGCTATCATGTAGATAAATTCACCACCGGCGTCCTCAACCAGTGGACGTATCACGCAAGGCTTTACGCTGCCGCAAGATACATTGCCGATAAGAAAAACATGAACCTGATACAGCTCGTTTCGTTCGGCTGCGGCGTTGATGCTATCACCACGGACGAGGTGCGCGATATCTTAGAGAGTGAAGGAAAAATATACACGCAGATCAAGATCGACGAGATCACGAATTTAGGCGCTGTGAAAATAAGGATTCGTTCTCTGCTTGCAGCATTGGGCGAGGAAAAGTAATTATTTAGCCATCACCCACAGCTTAACACAGCCAAAAGTGTTTTGTCCAACTTTTTTTTAAAAAAAAGTTGGCCGCCGGAGGCACGCTTAAGCCCTTTTAGGGGTGAATTCCGAAAAAAGTCCGGTGGACTGTTTTCGGAAGAGGGGCATTTTGGCAGAAAATGCCCCTAAGTCGGGCATTAGACAAGCTATCATCGCCGCTCCAAGGCGAC